>JALYWY010000056.1 GCA_030852475.1 Actinomycetota bacterium
CCGCCGATCCGCAACCCCTGTCATTACGGCGTCGACATGTCGACCCGCGAGGAGATGATCGCCCACAACCGCTCGATCGAGGAGATCGCCGACGAGCTCGAGGCCGACAGCCTCGCCTACCTCTCGATGGCCGGCGTCTACGAGGCGATCGGCGGCGATCCAGGTGAGCACTGCGACGCCTGCTTCAGCGGGAATTATCCGCTGGGCGATCCCGACGAGGCCGACGGCAAATACGCGCTCGAGACGATCGCCGCGGCGCCGGCCGTCAGCTAGCGCCGTTTCTTTTTCTTCGCCTTCTTTTTCTTCTTCACGCAGCGCGGCTTGCCCTTGACGACCTTCTTCTTGAAGCCGCGCTTGCACTTCTTGGGCGGTTTTTTCGGCTGAGGCGGGCCGGGGAGCGGTCCCGCGATCGGCGGCACTGCCCCACCGCCGGTGGCGCCGCCTCCGCCCGGATTCCCGGGAGGCGGTTCGGTCGGCGGTTCGGTGGGGGGAGTGACGGTGGTTTTGATGGAGCGCAGGTGCAGTTCGAAGCGGCCTTCGTCGCCGCCGGGGCCGTCGACGGCGAACCGGTAGGTGGTGCCGGCGACGGCGTCGAACCCGACGCTGCTCCCTCCCTCTTCGCACTCGCCGCTGCCCTCGTCGGAGGTCGGAGCGGGAGTGAGGGCGCCGACCGCGGAGCCGGTGTAGACGGCGAGCAGCGGTTCGAAGCCGCTGTCCGTGCAGGCGTCGAGCTCCAGCTTCAGGCTTTTGCGCGGCGTCCAGGAGAACCAGACCGAGCGGCCGCCGGGATCGCCGGAATGGTTCGGCTCGCCGGCCTGCTTAGTGGCCAGGACGGTGGACCCGGTCCAGTACAAGCCGGCCCTGCCGGGGATCGCCTCCGCCGCCTCGAAGTCGTCGTTGCCCCGTCGCTCTTCGATGGATAGCGCCAGCGGCCCTTGGGCGCCGCCCTTGCCGTCGACCGCGATCCGGTAGGTGGTGTTGGCGACCGCGGCGAAGGTGAGCCTGCTCTGCGGCGCGCAGCTGCCGCTGCCGTCGTCATTGCTCTGTACCGGCGTCAGGGCGCCGAGCGCGGAGCCGGTGTAGACGGCGAGGACGGTGTCGACGCTGCTGCCGCAGGTGTCGACGCTGACGGTGCCGCTGCGTGGGGCGGTCCACTTGAACCAGACCGAGGAGCCGCCGGCGTCACCCGCGTGATCGGGCTCACCGCTCTGCTGGGTGGTGAACCGGTTCGAGCCGAGCTGCCAGATCGCGGGCAGGACGCCCCCGAGCGGCTGCGCCTTGCCGAAGTCGTCGTTGGTCGCCGTCCCTTCGAGGGTGAGCTGGAAACTGCCGACAGCGCCTCCCTTGCCGTCGACCGCGATCCGGTAGGTGGTGCCGGCCGTGGCGACGAACTGGGCTTCGCTGTCGGTCGAGCCGCAGCCTTTGCGGCTCTGGCCGTCGTCGTCGCTGGCGATTGGGGTGAGGCTTCCCACCGAGGACCCGGTGTAGACGGCGAGCAGGGTGTCGAAGCCATCGCGGGTGCAGGTCGAGACCAGCACCGGCCCGCTCGAGGGGGCGGTCCACGAGTACCAGACCGAGTGGCCGCCGGGGTTGCCGGCGTGGTTGGGCTCGCTCGCCTCCTTGGTGGCGAACGCGGTGGATTCGGCGGCGAAGGACGGGAGCCCTTCGAAGAGCACGTCGGCGTCGGCGAAGTCGTCGTTGCCGGCGACGGGGATGAAGCCCATCCCGAAGCTCCCCTCCCCGTCCTTGGTGTCCACCGCGATCCGGTAGGTGGTGCCGGCGACGGCGTTCAGCACGACCGCGCTGTCGCTGGACGATTCGCACATCCCGTTCTGCGGCCTTCCGGTCGCGTCGTCATTGCTCACCACCGGGGTGAGGGCGCTGACCGCGGCGCCGGTGTAGACGGCGAGCAGGGTGTCGACCCCGTTGCGCCCGCAGGCGGTTATCTCCACCGGCCCGCTGCTGGAGGGAGTCCAGGAGAACCAGAGCGAGTGGCCGCCGGGGTTGCCGGCGTGGTTGGGCTCGCCCGTCTCCTTGCCGGCGAAGACGGTCGAGCCGCCGGCGGTCATCGGTTCCGCGGGCAGCGCTTCGGGACTGGCGAAAGCGTCGTTGGCCGGCCGGCCGCCGATGGCGAGGGAGAAGATGCCCTGGGTGCCGTCCTTGCTGTCGACGGCGATCCGGTAGGTGGTGCCGGCGACGGCCTGGAACCTCACCTCGCTGCCCACTTCCCAGCAGGCCGAGGAGGAATCGTCGTTCGAGGCCACCGGGGTGAGGCCGCCGACCGCTCCTCCCGTGTATACGGCGAGCAGGGTGTCCGGGGTTTCTTCGAGGAAGGAGCAAGTCGAGATCGCGAACGGGCCGCTGCTCGGCGCCGTCCAGGTGAACCAGACCGATCGGCCCCCCGGATTGCCGGCGTGGTTGGGCTCGCCACTCTCCTTGGAGGCGGACGCGGTGGAGCCGGAGGTCGAGACGCTGGGGGTTTCCGGCAGGGCTTTGGCGTCGGCGAAGTCGTCGTTGGTCGGCGGGCCTTCGATGCTCAAGCCGAAGCGGCCCTTGGCGCCGCCCTCGCCGTCGACCGCGATCAGGTACGCGGTCCCCGCGGTGACGTCGATGGCGACTTCGCTGCCGAAAGTGCACTGCGAGTTCGAGCCCTGGTCGGCCGCCACCGGGGTCAGCGCGTTCAGCTCGGTGCCGGTGTAGACGGCGAGCACGGCGTCCATCCCTCCCGCGTAGCTGCAGGTCGCGACCCTGACCCGGCCACTGGTAGGCGCGGTCCACGAGTACCAGAGCGAGTGGCCGCCCGGGTCGCCGGCGTGGTTCGGCTCGCCGCTCTCCTTGGTGGCGAACTCGTTGGTCCCTTCCGAGACGAAGGAGGGAATTCCCGGAAGCATCGCCTGGGCCGAAGCGAAGTCGTCGTTGACCGGGCGGCCCTGGATCCGCAGGCTGAACCTGCCGGTGGTGCCGTTGGCCCCGTCGACCGCGATCCGGTAGGTGGTGCCGGCGACCGCGTCGATCGTCACGGCGCTGTCGGCGAAGGTGCAGCCGAGGAAGCTCGTGGGCGTACCCGGGGCTTCGTCGTTGGCGGCGACCGGGGTGAGGCCGCCGAGCGCGGAGCCGGTGTAGACGGCGAGGACGGTGTCGACGCGGCTGAAGACCGAGCAGGTCGAGATCCGCACCGGTTCGCTTGCGCTCGGCGTCCACGAGTACCAGACCGAGTGGCCGCCCGGATCGCCGGCGTGGTCCGGCTCGCCGCTCTCCTTGCCGGCGAGCCTGATGGAGCTCTGCACGGTCTGAGGCGGTTTCGCGTCGATCGCCGTCGCGCCGGCGAAGTCGTCGTTCGCGGGTGCGCTGCTGAAGCGCAGGACGAACGACCCCTCGGCACCGTTCCTGCCGTCGACGGCGATCCAGTAGGTGGTACCCGCCACGGCTTCGAACTCAGCCTGCGGCAGTTCCGAGAAGCAGGTGGAGGCGGGGCCCTGGTTGGAGGCGACCGGCGTCAGGGAGTTGACGGAGGGGCCGGTGTAGACCCCGATCAGCGGTTCGATCGCGGTGCCGAAGCAGTTGCCGTCCTGGATGCCGACCCGCCTGTTGGTCGAGGGAGTCCAGGAGAACCAGACGGAGTGGCCGCCGGGATTACCGGCGTGGCTGGGCTCGCCGGCCTCCTTGGTGGCTTCGACGTTGCTGCCAGAAGGTTCGCCGGGGAAGTCCGGGAGCGCTTCCGCGTTCGCGAAGGCGTCGTTGGCCGGAGCGGCGGCCGACGCGGTCGACACACAGATGAACAGCGAAACGATCGAGAAGGCGAAGATCGCGAGCGTGCGCCCCGCCGTGCCTGCAGCAGTCAAATTCTCTCCCCAGCCTGGTTTAAAAGAGCCCTCTTTGGCGGCTCACTTTAGATGGAAATCGTCAGAGCACCGGCTACAACCCACCGGGTACGAAAAGATGCGGCGGTGAGCTCGTTCCGGATCGTCGTCCTCGCCTCGGGCAGCGGCACCAACCTGCAGGCGATCCTCGACAAGCTGCACGGCCAGGGGCAGGTCGAGGTGGTCGGGGTCGGCTCCGACAAGCCGGGGGCCGGGGCGCTGGAGCGCGGCGGCCGCGCCGGCGTCGAGACCGCCGTCTTCCCCGCGGCCGACTACGAGGACCGGGCGGCCCGAGACGCGGCGATGGGCGACTGGATCGAGTCGCGCCGGCCGGACCTGGTCGTCCTCGCCGGCTACATGCAGCTGCTCAGCGCCGAGTTCGTCGCCCGCTTCCGCAATCGCGTCGTCAACATCCACCCCGCCCTGCTGCCGTCCTTCCCGGGGCTCGACGCGATCGGCCAGGCGCTCGCCGCCGGGGCCGAGACCACCGGGGTCACCGTCCACTTCGTCGATGAGGGAGTCGACACCGGCCCGGTGATCGCCCAGCGCGAGGTGCCGGTGCCGCCGGGCGGGCTCCGGGCCGATCTCGAGGCGGCGGTCCACGCGGTCGAGCACGAGCTCTATCCGGAGGCGATCCGCATGATCGCGGAGGGCAGGGTTAGGATCGACCCCAGCGACCCGCGCAAGGTCGCGATCGATGACTGAGCCCGCCACCGACATCCAGGAGAACCTCGGCGACGGTCAGATCCGGGTCCGCCGGGCGCTGATCTCGGTTTCGGACAAGACCGGCGTCGCCGACTTCGCCAAGGGGCTGGCGGCGATGGGGGTCGAGATCCTCTCCACCGGCGGCACCGCGACGGCGCTGCGCGAGGCAGGGCTCGACGTCACCGACGTCTCCGAGTTCACCGGCCAGGAGGAGATCCTCGGCGGCCGGGTGAAGACGCTGCACCCGCGGCTGCACGCGGCGCTGCTGGCGAGGCGCGGCGACCCGGAGCACATGGCGACGCTGGAGCGCGAGGGGACCGAGCCGATCGACGTCGTCTGCGTCAACCTCTACCCCTTCGAGCAGACCGTCTCCGGCCACGAAGTCGCCCACGACGTGGCGATCGAGAACATCGACATCGGCGGGCCGACGATGATCCGCGCCGCGGCGAAGAACCACGAGGGCGTCGCGGTGATCGTCAAACCGGAGTCCTACGACGCGGTCTGCGCCGAGCTGGAAGAGAGCGGCGGCGAGATCTCGGCGGCGACCCGGCACTGGCTCGCCAACGAGGCCTTCGCCCAGACCGCGCGCTACGACGCCGCGATCAGCCGCTGGTTCTCCGCCGAGTACGAGGACTTCCCGGAACACCTGGCGGTCGCCTACGAGAAGGTGCTCGACCTCTCCTACGGCGAGAACCCGCACCAGCGGGCGGCGCTGTACTCCGAGGTGGGGCTGCGCAGCCACATCCTCTCGCGCTGCTCGAAGCTGCACGGGCGGGCGCTCTCCTTCAACAACGTGCTCGACCTCGACTCGGCGCGTGCGCTCGTGCGCGACTTCGAGCAGCCGGCCTGCGTGATCGTCAAGCACAACAACCCCTGCGGGGTGGCGATCGGGGACAGCGCCCTCGAGGCCTATCTGAAGGCGCTCGCCTGCGACCCGCTCTCCGCCTACGGCGGGGTGATCGCGGTCAACCGGCCGATCGGCAAAGAGCTCGCCGAGGAGCTGCACAAGAACTTCGTCGAGGTGCTGAGCGCGCCCGGCTACGAGGACGAGGCGCTGGAGGTGCTGACCCAGAAGGAGGCGATCCGGATCCTCTGCGAGGAGGAGCGCCGCGAGCCCGACTCGCGCGAGCGCGACGTCAAGCGGGTGATGGGCGGCCTCCTGATCCAGGACCGCGACGGCGACCCCGAGCCGCGGGAGATCATGGAGGCGGTCACCGGCAACGAGCCGACCGAGGAGCAGTGGCAGGACATGCTCTTCGCCTGGACCGTCAGCCGCCGCGTCCGCTCCAACGCGATCGTGATCGCCAAGGGCGGCGCGACCCTCGGCATCGGCGCCGGCCAGATGAGCCGCGTCGACTCCGTCCGCCTAGCCGTCGAGAAGTGCCGCGAGGCCCGCGGCTCCGACGCCGACTCCCTGCTCGCCGGCTCCGCCCTGGCCTCCGACGCCTTCTTCCCCTTCGCCGACGGCCCCGAGCTGGCGATCCAGGCCGGCACCACCGCCGTCATCCAGCCCGGCGGCTCCAAACGCGACGCCGAGGTAATCGAGGCCTGCGAGCAGGCCGGGGTGACGATGGTCTTCACGAAGCACCGGCACTTCCGGCACTAGCGCCCGCTCAGGGGAGGGGCCGGCGTTCGGCCGCCTCCTTCTGCACTTCGCTTGCCCGGATTACGTGCTTGCAGACCTGGTGCGGCTCGTCGGCGACGACCAGGAGCTCATTGTCCCCGGGGGAGATCAGGCCGTTGTCCTCGAGGGCGCGATCGACCCACACGAGGAGGGGGTCCCAGAAGGTCGAGCCCATGAGGATCACCGGGAAGTGGTAGATGCGGTGGGTCTGGATCAGGGTGAGGGCCTCGAAGAGCTCGTCGAGGGTGCCGAAGCCGCCGGGCATGATCACGAAGGCGCGGGCGTAGCGTACGAACATCAGCTTGCGGGCGAAGAAGTAGTGGAACTGCAGCGAGCGGGTGAGATAGGGGTTGGACTGCTGCTCGTGGGGGAGCTCGATGTTGAGCCCGATCGACTCGCCGCCGGCCTCTTTGGCGCCGCGGTTGGCGGCCTCCATCAGGCCCGGGCCGCCGCCGGTGATCACGGAGTAGCCGTGGCGGGCGAGGCAGGCGGCGGTCTCGCGGGTGAGCTCGTACCAGGGGTGGTCCTCGGCGATGCGGGCCGAGCCGAAGATCGAGACCCCCTCCTCGACGTCGCGGAGCGCGTCGAAGGCGGCGTCGACCTCGGCGCGGATGCGGTCGAGGCGCTTCTCGTCATCGGCCTCGATGTCGCATGGAACGCGGAGGAGGCGCTCGTCAGAGGGCAAGGTCACCCTCCGCGAGTCGAGCGGCGACCGCGGCGGCGGCCTGCTCGGCGTCCATCCCGGAGACGTCGATCGCGTGGCGCTCGAACTCCCCCAGGTCGTCGAATTCGGAGCTGATCGCGGCGAGAACGCCCGGTTCGAACAGGTCAGGGTCGCCTTCGCGGCTGTGCACCCGGCCGGCGCATTCCGGATGGGGCGCCCGCAGGACCGCGTAGGCGGCCGGAACGCCCGCCGTCTCCAGGGCCCCGCGGATCACTCCCAGGGTCCAGCGCGGGATCACGATGCCCTCGAGAATCGTCTCGTAGCCGGCATTCGCGTAGCTCGCGGCGGCCTCGGCGGCGGTTCTCATCACCAGCTGGTTCTGCTCGCCCGACTCCGGCTTCCAGGGCTCGACGAAGCCGGCGCGGATGAAAAAGAAGAAGCGGTCGGCTTCGAGGTGGACGCCGCGCTCGGAGCGGCTGGCGAGGATCCGGGCGACGGTGGTCTTTCCGACTCCCGGCGGGCCGGTGAGAATCAACGCTCCCAAAATGCCCCCGGCGGGACTCGAACCCGCGCCGCGCGGCTTAAAAGGCCGCCGCTCTAACCAGCTGAGCTACAGGGGCGTAAGTCGTGGGATTCGGCTCAGGCGCTTCCCCCGACCGTGCTGCCTACCAGGGTAGAGCCTCGGGCGGGATCGGCGTCGGGTCGGGCTAGCCGCCCTGGTACACCGGGCCCCCGGTGCTGGTTCCGCTCGTGGCGCTGACCGATCCGCCCGGCCTCTCCACCACCACGCAGATGGCGGTCACGGTCATCTCGGTGCCACTGAGGAACGAATGGGCGGTGGCCGTCCAACCGGTTCGCGGGGAGCTCGGCCCGCTGTCGTTGACGAAGGCCCGGTCGTCACTGCCCAAGGTCGCTCCGCCGCCGATCGCGTAGGCGCCGGGCTGGCAGTTGGCGGTCGCGGTCGTGAACCTCCCGCCGCCGGGGAGACTCACCGTCGTCGCCTGGTATTGGACGTCGGCAAGGGCCGCGGCGCTTACCCCGACGAGCGTTTTCTCGTTTATCTGCGCGCCCCCGAGGGAGTCCGCCTTGACCTGGCGGCCCGTGAGGGATTTCGGCTTGATCCGGTTTGGCTGGATCGTCTTCGGCTTGATCCGGTTACCCGGAAGCGAGTTCCGCTTGATCTGCTTGCCGTTGATCTTCCCGGCTGCGTAGACAGAGCCTCCCAGCGCGATGAACAGCGCCAGGCAGGCGATCACGTTGGAAAACGAGAGGTGCTTCGCGATTCGAGCGATCAAGGCTCATCTCCTTGCTTAGGGAAGACGCAGTACTCGGGAACCTATTGCATACCCAAATCCGGCAGCCCCTCGTAGGCGGTCGAGGCCTCGGCGTGGGTGCGGCGGGGGATGCGGCCGGCGCGGTGGGCGAGGTGGCCGGCCTCGACGCCGCGGCGCAGGGCGGTGGCCATCGCCACCGGGTCCTCGGCGCCGA
>JALYWY010000061.1 GCA_030852475.1 Actinomycetota bacterium
CATCTGCCGGCTCGACACTCCCGACCCGGCCGCCGCCTGGGAGCAGCGGCTGGCGGCGCTGCGCGACCGCGCCGCCTGGCTCACGGCGCGTGAACTGCACGCGGTCCGCTTCGAGGGGCCGGGGACCGAGCTGACGATCGGGCTGATGGAGGGGGTGCGCTGGGAGCGGCCCGAGATGGTGACGCCAGGCGGCATCGGCTTCGTCCCCAACCTGCCGACCGAGGAGGTCTACACGACCCCCGACCCGGCCCGGGTCGACGGCCACGTGCGCCTGACCCGGCCGGTGGTGATCGGCGGCCGGCGGATCGAGGGCGTCGGCCTGCGCTTCCGCGAGGGCCGGGTGGTGGAGATCGAGGGCCCGCCGGAGGCGGAGGCGCTGCGCGAGTTCGTCGCCCGCGACGACGGCGCCGCCCGCCTAGGCGAGCTGGCCCTGGTCGACGCCGACAGCCGCGTCGCCCACCTCGGCCAGACCTTCGGCGAGATCCTCCTCGACGAGAACGCCGCCTCCCACATCGCCCTCGGCTACGGCTTCCCTTCGCTGATCCCCTCCTCGAGCCGCCAAACCGCCAACGCCAGCGACCACCACCTCGACCTGATGATCGGCTCCCCCGAGGTCCAGGTCAGCGGCCTCGACCGCGAGGGGAACGAGGTCCCGTTGCTGCGGGAGGGGACCTGGGCGGGCGCCGGACGGGCCCTGACCGAGGCTTAGGCGACTAGTAGCGCGGCGGCTGTTCCCGGTACGCCGGGTCCCGGACTTCGCGCCGTTCTTCGACCGGCGGGGCCTCGCCGGGGGCGAGGGGCCGGGTGCGGCGGGACCAGACGATTTCCTGGAAGAGGCCGATCAGGAGGCCGACGAGGCCGGCGACCATGAGGATGACGCCGATCGTGTCGACCGAGACCTCTTGGACGTGGAAGTTGGTCGCGTACTTGAGGATTGCGCCGACTGCGATGAGGAATATGCCTGCTCCAATAGTCATGGGAGCGGAATACCCCGGGGTTGGATCGACAAACCGAAGCGGTCGACTCAGGCGGAATCTCGGAGAGACGTCCAGAGGAGCCGCTCGGCGTCGCGCACGCGCTCGGCCCCCTCGCCGACCGCCCGCCACAGCTGCGCCCGTGGCTCGTCATCCTCGCTGGCGGCTTTGAACGCCTCGGCCAGCTCGGTCCAGCGCGCCGCCGCCTCGGCCGCCAGCAGCGCCTCGTTCCGGCCCGCCTCCGCGAGGAAGCGCGAGTACATCAGCCGGAAGCAGCCGCCGCCGGTGCCGCGGCGCTCGATCACCTGGTAGGCGAAGCGCGCGCACCACTGCCAGTCCTCGACGACCTCGGGCCACGAGCCCGCCTCCGCCGCCAGGCGCTCCAGCGCCGGCACCCCGGCGAACTCGCCGAACGGCGGCTCGAGCATCTCGCTCACCGCGCGCTCGATCGCCCGCGGCACCGCCGCCTCCAGCCGCCCACGGTCGATCTCCTCGCCGACGGTGAACATGTGACCTTCGAGCGGGTAGGCGGGGTGGCCGCTGTGGCGCGCCCGCGCCAGGTTCTCCAGCCGCGTCGCCTGCAGCTGCTCGAAGGCGGTATCGGAGAGCTGTGCCACCTCCTCGTCGTAGCCCGCCAGCACCACCGCGTGGCCCGGGAAGTGGGCCGAGTTGCCGTAGTGGTCGAGGTAGTAGATGTCGGTGAGGAGCAGCGCCGGCCTGCCGGCGTCGACCTGCGCCTGCGCCGCCGTCCAGGCCGCCTCGCTCTCCTCCTCGGGAAAGGTCCTCATCTCCAGCGCCGCTCCGGTCAGCTCGCGGAAGCTCTCCTCCAGTCGGGCGGTGCGGCCGTTGAACCAGCGGGTGGGGGAACCGTCCTCCAGCGCCAGGTAATAGAAGCCGGCGCCGGCGCCGAGGCCAAACGCCATCTCCTCGCTGATCTCGACCCCGTGGAAGGCGAGCAGGTTGCGCAAGGCAGTCGAGCCGCAGTGGTGACCGGGGGTGTGGACGAAGCCGGGGACCGAGGGCATGGCGACTATTCTCCCGCGCCGATGCGCGACCTCGATCTCAAAGCACTGCGCTGGATGCGTACCCACGGCCACACGCCGGTCGTCGAGGACGCCGCCGTCGCCCTCGGCAAGGCCGGCAACAACGGCCTCGTCTGGTTCCTGCTCGGGGCGGCGCTGGCGGCGATCGACAACGACCGCTGGGAGTCGTGGCTGATCTGCGCCCTGCTCGGTCCCCTCGCGATCGGCCTCAACTACGCGATCAAGCTGGCGGTGAAGCGGCCGCGGCCGGTGCTCGAGGGGCTGCCGCCGCTCGGCGGCGCCCCCAGCTCGCTCAGCTTCCCCTCCGCCCACGCCACCTCCTCGTTCGCGGTGGCGACGGCGATGGTCCGGGTGGACCCGGCGATGGCCGCCGCCTTCGTGGTCGCGATCGCGCTCTCCCTCGGCCGCCCCTACCTCGGCATGCACTACCCGTCCGACGTCCTCGCCGGCGCCTTCCTCGGCGTCGTCCTGGGCCTGATCGTCCCGCTCTCCTTCTGATGGGAGGCGACGCCAGATGAAGGTCGGGATCGTCGGCCTGCCGAACGCCGGCAAGTCCACCCTCTTCAACGCCCTGACCAAGGGCGGCGCCCAGACCGGCGACTACCCGTTCACGACGATCGAGCCGAACGTCGCCGTCGCCCAGGTGCCGGACGAGAGGCTCGAGAAGGTCGCCGAGACCGTCGGCAGCTCCGAACTGGTGCCGGCGAAAATCGACTTTCACGACATTGCCGGCCTCGTCAAGGGCGCCTCGGAAGGGGAGGGGCTCGGCAACCAGTTCCTCGCTTCGATCCGCGAGACCGATGCGATCTGTCACGTCGTCCGCTGCCACACCGAATCGGACGTGCCGCACCCCGACGGCCGCGTCGACCCCCTCGCCGACATCGAAACGATCGAGACCGAGCTGGTGCTCGCCGACTACGAGCAGGTCGAGCGCCGGCTCGGCCGCGTCGGCAAGCAGGCGAAGTCCGGCGACAAAGAGGCGATCGCCGAGCACGGCTGGCTGACCGCGGTTCACGAGGCGCTCGCCGCCGGCCGTCCCGCTCGTTCGATCCCGGTTCCCGACGGTGCCCCCAACGCCGCCCAGAACCTGCAGGCGCTGACGACGAAGCCGATCCTCTACGTCGCCAACGTCGACGAGGGTGACGCGGAGGCGCCGGAAGCGGTCGTCTCCCACGCCAACTCGGTCGGCGCCGGGGTGGTTGCGGTCAGCGCCCGGATCGAGGGCGAGCTGGCCGAGCTCGATCCCGCAGAAGCAGAGGAAATGCGGGAGTCCTACGGGGTCGAGGGCTCCGGCCTCGCGCGCCTCGTCCGCGCCGCCTACGACCTGCTGGAGCTGCTCACCTTCTTCACCGCCGGCGAGGGCAAGGAGGCGGTCGCCCGGCCGCTGCGCCGCGGCGCCACCGCGCTGGAAGCGGCGGGGACGATCCACACCGAGATCATGGAAGCGTTCGTCAAAGCCGAAGTGATCGGCTGGAAGCAGCTGGTCGAGTGCGGCGGCTACGCGCCGGCGCGCGACAAGGGGCTGTTGCGGATCGAGGGCCGCGACTATCTCGTCGAAGACGGCGACGTGATCACGATCAAGGTCTGAGGCGAGCGGCGACCGAGACCTGACCGCCCCGCCGATCGGTCCTGCATCGGGGCGGTAGCTGTCAGGCCTCAGCCACCCTTATGAAGGGAGGTGGCCGGATAGGCCGAGTCGCATCCGCTGAACTTCATACGCATCACCTCCTTCCCTCACCGGAAGCGTCCTTCGCGGCGATGCATTGGTTCTTATTACTTCGACTGTCCTCAGTAAAGGGCTCTAGCTAGCCATTTTCCTGCTCTTTCCGGTCATTTATGCCCTATCGTGATCGCTCTCGTGGAGTCGATCAATCGAAAGGGCCTGGGGCATGGAGGGGACTGAGGCGAAGCGGAAGAAGCGCAACGAGACGATCTGCACGGTGCTCAAGCACCCGCTGCGGGTCCGCATCCTCGAAGTCCTCAACGAAGGCCCGCGCAGCCCCAGCCAGTTCGTCGAGGAAGGGCTGATCCCGAAGGAGCACTTCAACACCTACCAGCAGGCCCTCTCCCTCGCCTCCTACCACTTCCGCGAGTTGGAGAAGGAAGGCTGCCTGGAGGTGATCGAATCGATCCCGCGCCGGGGAGCGGTCGAGCACGTCTACCGCGGGATGACCCCCCGCGTCTTCTTCAGCGACGCCGAATTCGATGCGATGCCGCAGGCCACGCGCCGCCAGCTCTCGAAGATCTCCCTGCAGGGGCTGATCGCGCGGGCCGACCGGGCGATCAGCACCGAGACCTTCGACGCGCGGCCGGACCGGCACCTGACCTGGGTGCCGATGCAGCTCGACGAGCGGGGCTGGAAGGAGATGATCGCCACCCTCGCCGCCACCTTCGGCGAACTGACCCAGATCCGCCACGACGCCAAAGACCGTCTCGCCGCTTCCGGCGAGGAGGTGGTGCCGGCGACGGTGGCGATGCTCGGCTTCGAATCGCCGCCACCACCGCCGCTGACCCGCGGCAAGGACTAGACGGATCGACCGGATCGAGATTCTGTTCTAAAGGTTCGGCAGGAGTCGGCCGATGTCGCGGCCATGCCCCGACTCGCGCGTCACCACCAGTCCCTGACCATCTTCCTGCTCCTGGCGATCGCCGTCTCTGTGCAGCTCGCCGCCGCTCCGCTCGCTCCAGCGGCGCCGCCCGAGCGCTTCACGCCCGTGGTGGCGAGCGTCGTCGCACCGCCGCAGCCGGTCGAGGCAAGCGACGGCCGCACCCACCTCGCCTACGAGCTGTTGCTGATCAACCGCTCCTTCAACCCGCCGGCGAAGGTGACCGTACGGGGTGTTCAGGCGCTCGCCGGGGGCAAGGTCGTCCAGGCGCTCGCCGGGAAGAACCTGGCGGCGGTGATGTTCCCGTTCGGCGACGAGGAACCCGGCGTCGAGCTCGACAAGGGCGAGGCCGCCTACGTGATGATGGACGTCAGCCTGCCGTCGGGGGCGAAGCTGCCGCAGCGCCTCTCCCACCGGCTCTCGGTCTCGCTGCGGCCGCCGAGCGCGGTCGTCGCCAAGCGCTACGGCGCCGCCGCCACCCGCGTCATCCGCCGCAAGGCGGCCGTCGTCGCGCCGCCGCTGCGCGGCGCCGGCTGGATCGTCGGCAACGGCTGCTGCTCGGAACTGACCTCCCACCGCGCCGGTCTGCTCCCGGTCGACGGCGGCCTGCACGAGGGCGAGCGGTTCGCGATCGACTTCATCCAGGTCACCTCCTCGGGGATGCTCGGCACGGGACCGCTGGACCAGCTCTCGAGCTACCCGTTCTTCGGCGATCCGGTGCTCTCGGCAACGGCGGGCAAGGTCGTCACCGTCGTCGACGGCCTGCCCGAGACGCCTCCCGGCGCTCTGCCCCCCACCACCGCCGCCCGCGCCGCCGGCAACCACGTGGTGGTCAAGGCCGGGCCCGGTCGCTTCGCCCTCTACGCCCACCTGCAGCCGGGCAGCATCGGGGTCCGCGTGGGCGAGGGGGTCGCTGCCGGCGAGACGCTCGCGCTGCTCGGCAGCAGCGGCAACTCGAACGCTCCCCACCTCCACTTCCAGCTGATGGACGGCCCCGCCCCCCTCGCCTCCAACGGCATCCCCTACCGGTTCAGCCGCTTCTCGGTGGCCGGCAGGCTGACCAACTTCGGCGGGCTGTTCGAAGGGCAGGCGGCGAGGATCGCCCCCGAGTTCCGCGGCGCCCACCGCGACCAGCTGCCGCTCAACCTGCAGGTGGTCGACTTCGGCAGCTGAGCGCATGTCGCTTTTTTGACCCCTGTGGGCACATAAAGCGACATCGCCCCTTAGGGTTTCCGCATGGAGGAACGGGCGCGGTTCCCGGAGGTGGCGGCCAAGGCCGGCCACTACGAGAGCTTCTACATCAAGGCCTGCCGGCCCGACGGCGGGCAGGGGGTGTGGATCCGCCACACCGTCCACAAGCGACCGGGGGCGGAGCCCAACGCCTCGATCTGGTTCTGCCTCTTCGATCGCGAGGCCGAGGGGCCGCGGGCGACCAAGGTGACGGTGCCGGCGGCGCAGCTGTCGACCCCCGCCGGCTCCTGGATCCGCGTCGCCGACGCCGAGATCGGCCCTGGCCGCGCCGAGGGCTCGGTCGACACCGAGGCGCTCAGCGCCGCCTGGTCCTTCACCTTCACGGGCGACGCGGAGCCCTGCAAGTACCTGCCGGCCGACTGGCTCTACAAGGCGCCGCTGCCGAAGACGAAGTTCCTCGCGCCGTTCCCCGACGCCCGCTTCCGGGGTCGGCTGGAAATCGACGACGAGACGATCGAGCTGACCGGGTGGCCGGGGATGATCGGCCACAACTGGGGCAGCGAGCACGCCGAGCGCTGGGTCTGGCTCGAGGGCACTGGCTTCCCGGACGCGCCCGGCACCTACTTCGACGCCGGCGCCGCCCGCGTCCGCCTCGGCTCCCGCGTCAGCCCCTGGATCCCCTCGGGGATGCTCGTCCTCGACGGCGAGCCGCACCGGCTCGGCGGCCTCGGCGCGATCCGCTCCGCCCGGATCGAAGAGCAGCCGACCGTCTGCAGCTTCCTCCTGCCGGGCAAGGACGTCGTCGTCCACGGCCGCGTCTCCGCCCCGGAGAAGGACTTCGTCGGCTGGGTCTACGCCGACCCGGAGGGCCCCGAGCACAAC
>JALYWY010000067.1 GCA_030852475.1 Actinomycetota bacterium
CGATCTCCTCCTCGCGCGGCGTCAGCTCCTCCTCGCCGCTGGAGCCGCGCTCGAGCACGTCCTTGATCAGCGTCCGCTGCGCCTCGGGGGTGAGGAACGGCTCGCCGCGCTCGACCGCGCGGATCGCCGCCAGCAGGTCGGTGTCGGCCTGCGCCTTCAGCACGTAGCCGGAGGCGCCCGCCTTCAGCGCCTCGAACAGGTAGCGCTCGTCGTCGTGCATCGAGAGGATCAGGACCGAGACGTCCGGCGCCTGCTTCTTGATCTCCCTCGTCGCCTGCAGGCCGGTCAGCTTCGGCATTTTCACGTCGAGGATCGCCAGGTCGGGTCGTTCCCGCACCGCCAGATCGCGCGCCTCGGCGCCGTCGCCGGCCTCGCCGACCACCTCGATGTCGGGCTGCCGCTCCAGCAGCAGCCGGATCCCGGAGCGGACGATCCCGTGGTCGTCGGCGATCAGGACCTTCATCGCGCCGATTCCCCCGGCACGTCGAGGCGGACGGTGGTGCCGTGGTCGGGACGGGACTCGATCGTCAGCTCGCCCCCGACGAGGAGAGCTCGCTCGCGCATGCCACCGATGCCTAGGCCCTGCTCGGATCGATCGAAGGCGAAGCCGCGGCCGTCGTCCTCGGCTTCGAGCACGACGCCCCCGTCCTCGCCGCGCCGCAAGCGCACCTCGACGCGCTCGGCGCCGCTGTGGCGGGCGGCGTTGTTGAGCGCCTCCTGGGCAACCCGGTACACGACCAGCTGGGCGTCGTCGCCGAGGTCGGAGAAGTCGCCTTCGACGCTGAGGGAGGTGTCGATCTCACCGCGCCCCAGCTGCTCGACCTGGCCGCCGATCGCGGCCGCCAGGCCGAGATCGTCGAGCGCGGTCGGCCGCAGCTGGCGGGCGAGGGAGAGGAGCTCGGTCATCGCCTGGTTGGCCAGCGCCTTGGTCTCTGCGATCTCGTTCTCGAGCTCGGGCGGAGCGGCCTCGCGTGCCGCCTCCAGCCGCAGCAACAGCCCGGTCAGGGACTGGTTCACCTCGTCGTGCAGGTCGCGGGCGATCCGCGCCCGCTCCTCCTCCTGCGCGTGCAGCGCCGCCGAGCCGGCCCGCCGCCGCTCGGCCTCCAGCCGCCGCATCATCCGCAGGAAGGCGAGCTCGATCCGCTCCACCTCCTCGGTCTCGCCGACCCCGTCGATCGAGGCGGGGAGGTGGAGCCGAGGGCTGGAGAGGTCGACCTTCTCCATCGCCTCGACCAGGTCCTCGAGGGGGCGAAGCCGGCGCCGCTCTCGCGCCAAGGCCAGGATCAGCGCCACGACTGCCAGGCAAAGCCCGATCACCGTCAGGGTCATGCGGCAAGCCTAGAAGGACTAGGGGATCGCCCCGGCGGGGTAGGGGGTTGCCACCTATAGGCGAATCGGCGCTTTCGTCGCATACTGGACACAACCCCAACTCCCAGGAGCGAATACGAATGACCACCACCAAGCAATCCAGCTGGGGCGCAGCCCTGCGGACCACGATCCTGTTCGCCACCCTCGGCGGCCTGCTCGTGGTCATCGGCTTCGCGATCGGCGGGCCGAGCACCGCGCTCACCTTCCTCTTCATCGCCCTGGCGATCAACTTCTTCTCCTACTTCTTCAGCGACAAGATGGCGCTGAAGATGAGCGGCGCCAAGCCGATCGAGGAGTCGGAGGCGCCGCGGCTCTACCAGATCGTGCGCGAACTGACGACCCGCGCGGACCTGCCGATGCCGCGCCTCTACATGATCCCCCAGGAACAGCCCAACGCCTTCGCCACGGGTCGCAACCCGAAGCACTCGGCGGTGGCGGTCACCCAGGGGATCACCAAACTCCTCTCCGAGGACGAGCTGCGCGGCGTCCTCGCGCACGAGCTCGCGCACATCCAGAACCGCGACATCCTGATCCAGTCGGTCGCGGCGGCGATCGGCTCGGCGATCACCTACCTCGCCTACATGTTCATGTGGTTCGGCGGCGACGACGAGTCCCCGCTCGGCCTCGTGGCTTCGCTGGCGATGGTGCTGCTGGCGCCGATCGCGGCGACCATCATCCAGCTCTCGATCTCGCGCCAGCGCGAGTTCGCGGCCGACGCCGGCGGCGCCGAAATCAGCGGCAACCCGGAGTCGCTGGCGAGCGCGCTGCTGCGGCTGGAGCAGGGCGCGGAAGCGATCCCGATGCGAGCGAACCAGGCCACCGAGCCCCTCTACATCGTCAAGCCGTTCAGCGGCAAGGGCATCGCGGGTCTCTTCTCGACCCACCCCCCGATCGAAGAGCGGGTCCGCCGCCTGCGCCAGATGCGCCCCACCCTCGCGTAGGGCGCACCAGCTTCCACGAAAGATCGCGGCCTCGGGACCCTTCCCCGGGGCCGCTTTTTCGTGCGGGAGGGGCTATTCGGGCGAGGGGATGGGATCAAACGGAGAAGGGACGACAACTGGATGAACCGCTCAAGTTAGGCCTCCTAAAACTCCTCAATACTCGTAAAACATGGGCGCATCGTCCGGTATTCGGTCTCAGACGCCTTACATTGGAAGAAGAGGCATCCACAGGGTCCAAACCTGTGGCCCCGGGGTCCAAACCCGGGGGAGAATCGCCTCAGACGGGCGCCCGTCATTGACTTTCGCCGGTACCGGGGACTTCCCCCTCAGCTGCCACCGGCCATCTATTCACGCCCACGACGGGAACTGATCCAGCGCTCTTGAGCGGGCTCGCTATACTTTTTGAAGTTAAAGCTGATCGGATTTAGGGGATTTCTTTCATGGCTATCGACACCGAGGGCGTTCAGACGATCGAGGAGATCGAACCTTTTGAGGCTACCGAGGAGATCAACGGCGGCGACGTCGTCCTGATCGATACGCGCGAGCCGCACGAGTACCAGGAGGCCCACCTGGAGGGCGGCAAGCTGGTGCCGCCGGGGCTGCTGGCGGATGAAATCGCCACCGCGGCGCCGGACAAATCGGCGAGGACGATCCTCTACTGCCGCTCCGGCAACCGCTCGGCGATCGCCGCCGCGCAGCTGCAGCGGCTCGGCTACGAGAACGTCGCCTCGATGAGCGGCGGCATCCTGCAGTGGCAGGAGCAGGGCTTGCCGGTCGTGGCTGCGCACGGGATGACCCCCGAGCAGCGCGAGCGCTACTCGCGCCACACGCTGCTGCCGGAGGTCGGGGTCGACGGCCAGGTGAAGCTGCTGAACGCGAAGGTGCTGCTGCTCGGCGCCGGCGGCCTCGGCGCGCCGACCGCTCTCTACCTCGCCGCCGCCGGTGTCGGCACGATCGGGCTCGTCGACGACGATGTCGTAGTCGCTCATGACCTCGAGGATGTTGCTCGCGTCGAGCCGGCCGTTGTGCTCGACGACGTTGACGTCGG
>JALYWY010000070.1 GCA_030852475.1 Actinomycetota bacterium
GGCCGCTGCCGCGGCGGGCGGTCGTGCTGACGATCGACGACGGCTACCGCGACAACTTCGAGATCGCCCAGCCGATCCTCGAACGGCACGGCTTCAGCGCCACCGTCTACCTGGTCAGCGGAAAGCTCGCCGCGAGCAACGACTGGGGCGACCCCGGCGCCCTCGCCGGCCGGCCGATGCTCTCGCGCGAGCAGGTCAAGGCGATGCGCGCCGGCGGAACCCGGCTTGGTGGCCACACCCGCCACCACCCCCGTCTGCCCGAGATCGACGACGCGGCCGTCAGGGACGAGATCGGCGGCTGTCGCGAGGACCTGCGCGAGGCGCTGGGCGAAGGCGTCGAGACCTTCGCCTACCCCTACGGCCTCTTCGACGAGCGCGCCGTGAAGGCGGTCGAAGACGCCGGCTACAGCGCCGCCTGCACGACCGAGGTCCGCCCCGCCCGCCCCGGCGACGACCCCTTCCGCATCCCCCGTATCGAGGTCGAAGGGTCCGACTCGGCCCCGCGCTTCCTGCGCCGCCTGCTGCTACCGGGAGAGTGAGCCGAGCTCACCGTCGCTGAAGCGGGCGGCGACGTCTTCGCAGGCGCGCCCGGTCAGCGCCATGATCGTCAGCGTCGGGTTCTGGTAGCCGCTGGAGGGGAAGCAGGCGCCGTCGGTGACGTAGAGGTTGTCGACGTCCCAGCAGCGGTTACGCGGGTCGAGCACCGAGGTGTCCCGGTCATCCCCCATCCGCGCCGTCCCCATCTCGTGGGTGGAGAGGCCGGGCGGCGAGGGCTCTTCGTGGGCCGCCTCGACGACCAGGCCGGCCGCCTCGACCATCTCCCGCATGCAGGCGACGGCGTCGGCGATCATCCGCTGCTCGTTCTCGCCGTAGGCGCACTCGACGTGGAGGGCCGGGATCCCCCAGGCGTCGGTCACCTCGGGGTCGAGCGCGACCCGGTTCTCGAAGCTCGGCAGCACCTCGCCGAAGGCGCGCATCCAGAAGGTCGGCTCCGGCAGGCGGCCGCGGTGGAGCAGGCGCCGCCGTAGCCCACCCTCCGGAGGCATCACCTGCATCTCGATCTCGAAGCTGCGCAGGTAGTCGACCTCGTTCTCGCCGAAGTTGCGGAAGCCGGGAATGAGGCAGCCGAAGGAGCGGTGGCCCTCGGCGCGCCAACCGCCCTCGCTGCGCGGCGCCAGGCCGTCGAAGCCGATGCCGTAGGTGTGGTCCATCAAGTAGTGACCGAGCACCCCGGAGGAGTTGCCGAGACCGGCCGGGTGGGCGGCGTCGGCGGAGTTGAGCAGCAGCCGCGTCGACTCCAGCGCCGAGGCGCAGAGGAGCACCGCCGCCCCCTCGACCTCGCGCTCGCGCCGGCCCTCGCGCTCGAGGTATTCGACCCCGCAGGCGCTACCGCCCCCCGGCGCCAGCAGCACCCGCCGCACGACCGCGTCGGGAATCACGGTCAGCAGGCCGCTCGCTTCGGCTTCCCGCAGCGGCGTGTCCTCGCGCGCCTGCGCGGTCCGCATCGCCGTCACCCGCCGGGTAGGCCAGCGCCCTTCGACCGCGGCTTTGAACCGGCGCTCGCCCGGGGTGAACGCGGGCGGCTGCGCGAGCTCGCCGTCGGGCAGCTGCGGCAGCGCGTCGTTCGTGCCGCAGATCCGCAGCGCCCGCTCCACTTTCGCGTAGTGGGGAGCGAGCTCGGCGTGGGAGAGCGGCCAGTCGATCCCGGCGCCGTCGCGCGAGGCCGCCTTCAGCTCGTGGTCGGAGAAGCGCAGCGAGGTCTTGCCCCAGAGGTGGAGGCGACCGCCGACCTGGCGGCTGCGGATCCAGGCGAAGGGCTTCTCCGGGGGGAAGGTGTAGGGGTTGTCGAGGTCGTCGACGAAGAGGCCCGCGGTCCCCGCGTTGAAGGCGTAGCACTGCGACTGGATCGGGTGGCGATCGACGGCGCCCCGCGGCTTGCCCGCCCCTTCCCAGCCCGGCGAGCCGGCGCCGATCGGCACCGCCGGCCCGGCGTCGAGCAGCGCCACCGTCAGCCCCCGCTCGGTCAGCTCCTTCGCCGCCCACATCCCGGCGGCGCCGGCGCCGAAGATGATCGCGTCGTAGCGAGGGTTCATGGCTAGAGCGGCAGGCGCCAGACGTGCGGCATGACGATGTCGCCGTCGGAGGCGATCGGGTGCATCGGACGGTCGCCGATCACGCCCAGCTCGACGTCGAAGTAGGCGGCGGCCTGGAGCCCGTCCTGCATGTGTTCGTCGGCGTGCACGTAGGCGTCGACGCGGTAGCGGCCCGGGACCAGCGGCAGCAGCGGGATCTCGCACTCGATCACCCTGCCGTTCTCGCCGCTGCGGGAGTCGCTCGGCGCCGAGACCTCGCTGTCGAGGCGGGAGATCGGCTGGCCGAAGTTGCTGGCGATCGTCACGGTGGCGTCCATTCCCGGCAGGTGCTCGGAGACTTCGACCTCGATCTTGATCGGGCGGCCGCCGATGATCACGTCGGACTGGCCGCTGACGGCGTCGGTGACGGCGACGCGGCGGATCCTCGTGCCGCCTTTGCCCTCGGGGTCGCGATCGGTCCGCAGCTCCAGGTTCTCGGTGGAGCTGGTTTCGAGCATCTCCAGGTACTTCTCGACCGCCTCCTCGACGGTGCCGTCGGCGACCACCTGGCCGCGGCTGAGCAGGATCCCCCGCTCGCACAGCGCCCGGATCAGGCCGACGTTGTGGGAGACGAAGATCACCGTCCGCCCTTCCCGCGCCACCTGGGTCATCTTCTCCATCGAGCGGCGCTGGAAGGAGGCGTCGCCGACCGCCAGCACCTCGTCGACGAGGAGGATCTCCGGCTCGAGGTGGGCGGCGACGGCGAAGGCGAGGCGGACCGTCATCCCGCTCGAGTAGCGCTTGACCGGGGTGTCCAGGAAGCGGCTGATTTCGGCGAACTCGACGATCTCGTCGAAGCGCTGGCGGATCTCGGTCCGGCGCATGCCGAGGATCGAGCCGTAGAGGAAGACGTTCTCGCGGCCGGTCAGCTCGGGGTGGAAGCCGGTGCCCACCTCGAGCAGCGACCCGACCCGCCCGGTCGTCTCGGCGAAGCCGGTGCTGGGCTCGCTGATCCGCGAGAGGATCTTCAGCAGCGTGCTCTTGCCGGCGCCGTTGTGGCCGATCAGGCCGATCACCTCACCCTCCTCGATCGAGAAGGAGAGGTCGCGCAGGGCCCAGAGGATGTTCTCCTCCTTGGCCGCCTCCCGGCGCTGCTTCAGCGTCCGCAGGGGGTGGCGGGTGACGTTGCTGAGCGTCTCACGCAGGTTGCCCGCCTGCTCGAGCCCGAGCACGTAGCTCTTGCCGAGCCCCTCCGCCCTGATCGCCGCGGCCGCCATCAGATGAAGTCGGCGAAGCCACGCTCCACCCGGTCGAAGTAGGCCATCCCGGCGACGAAGAGGATCGCCGCCGAGGCGAGCGAGATCCCCATCAGCTCCCAGGGCGCGTCCATCCCCAGCACCGCCCAGCGGAAGCCTTCGGTGACGCCGACCAGCGGGTTGATCGCCGAGATCGTCTGCCAGGGCTCGGAGAGGATGCCGCTCCAGTAGACGACCGGGGTGAGGAAGAACCAGAGCTGGACGGTGAAGGGGACGGCGTAGCGGACGTCGCGGTAGCGGACGTTGATCGCGGCGAGGCCGGAGCCGACTCCGAGCGCCGTCGCGGCGACGATGAAGATGAGGAAGGGCAGCGCCAGCAGCGCCGGCGTCGGGTCGATCCCATAGACGAAGGTGACCGCGAGCAGGAGGACGAGGGAGACGCCGAGGTCGATCAGGCCGGCGGCGATCACCCCGGCCGGGATGAAGATGCGGGGGAAATACGTTTTCGAGACCAGCTCGGTGTTGACGATCAGGCTTTCGGCGGCGAAGAGGAGCGTGTTCGAGAAGTAGGCCCAGGGCACCAGCGCGGCGAGGGCGAAGAGCGCGTAGGGGGTCCCGTCGTCGGGGGAGAGACCGCCGAAGCGGCTGAAGACCGCGGTGAAGACCGCCATCAGCCCAAGCGGCTGCAGCACCGCCCAGGCCGCTCCGAGGGCGGTCTGGCGGTAGCGGACGGTGACGTCGCGGGCCGCTATCTGCCAGGCGAGGTCGCGGTAGCGCCACAGTTCCCGCGGCGAGAGCACGCGGCTGAACCCCTTGGTGGGTTCGATCCGGATGGTTTCCGGGCGGAAGGAGACGTCGGCGGGCTCAGCCTGGTCGGGCTGTGGGTCTGCGGTCAGGGGCGGCATCGGTTTCTGAGGCTACTTTCTCCGGCACGGCACTCCGCCCTGCCGGGACCCGGTCTCTATCGACCCGGGCCGCGCCCCGCCTTAGGCGGCGCGGGCGACGGCAAGCTCGTATGCAGCTTCGAACTTGGGAACGACGGCGTCGGGACCGAAAAGCCTGGCTCGCCGGCGAGCCGCCTCGCCCATCCGCGTTCGCAGCTCGGCGTCGCCGACGAGGCTGGCGAGGGCGGAGCGCAACCGATCGCGGTCGCCCGGCGCGACCAGGTACCCGGTCTCGCCGTCGACGACGACGTCGCGCAGGCCGCCGTGGTCGGCGGCGATCGTCGGCTTGCCCGCCGCCGCCGCCTCGAGGGCGACGATCCCGAACGACTCGGGCAGCAGCGAGGGCGCCACCGTGAAGGCGGAGCGCCGCAGCGCCTCGATCGCGACCGGGTGCGGCATCCGCTCGAGAGCAAGCACGCCCGGCACGTCGCGCACGCCCTCCAGCTCCTGGCGGCCGATCAGGACCAGCGGCGGCGCCCCGTCGAGCTCGCGGTAGGCCTCGACCAGCCAACCCACCCCCTTGTCCTCGGTGACGTCGCCGAAGTAGAGGACGTAAGGCTCGGCCGGCAGCTCCCGCAGGCACGGCTCGTCCGGCGGCGGCGGTGGCGGCATCTCTCCGATCAGGTTGGGAACCACCCGATGCGGCACCCGATCGTCGATCCCGCTCAGCTCCCGCACCGCCTCCGAGACCGGCAGGAACATGTCGACCCGCCGCCGCAGCACCGGGTTGGCCAGCGCCACCCCGGCGACCGCCACCGCCCCCTTCGCCGCCCCGTAATAGGAGAGCGAGTGGGCGAGGCACTTGCCCGGCCCCGGACCGCTGCAGACGCCGCCCTTGTAGAAGAAGCGCTTGGTTGCGCAGACGAGGCTGTAGTCGTGCAGGGAGAGGACGAAAGCGGCGCCCGAGCGCCGGTCGAGCGGCAGGTAGGAGTGGACGAGCCAGTTGTGGGCGTGGACGACGTCGGGGCGGAAGTCGCGGATCACCCGCCGCAGGTCGCGGACCGAGAGGGGGTCCGGCGCCGGCGGCGCGTAGGCCCGCTCGGGATCGGCGGCCAGGCCCGGGACCCGGCTCATCGCCGTCTCCAGCAGCTCCACCTCCACCCCGTCCTCGCGCGGCGGCGGCTCGCCGAGCGGCTGCCGCAGGGTCGCCACCGCGACCTCGTGCCCGCGCCGCGACAGCTCCCGGCTCAAGTCCTCGACGATCCGCTCCTCGCCGCCGACGATCGGCGAGAAGGACTGGGCGACCATCAGGATCCGCATCGATCTTCCCGCCTCATTCGGAGCCAACGTTACGAGACCCGCTGGCTGGCAGAATCGCCTCCGTGCCGCCCACTCCCCCATCCCCTGGGGTCGCCGCGCCGGCGATCTCGGTACTGATCTGCGCCTTCACGCTGGAGAGGATCGACCGCATCGCCGCCGCGATTGAGTCGCTGCGCGCCCAGACGGTCGCCCCGCACGAGATCCTGCTGGTGATCGACCACTCGCCGGAGCTGGAAGCCGAGTGCCGGCAGCGCTGGCCCGACCTGCAGGTGATGCCGAACGGCGAGCAGCAGGGCCTCTCCGGCGCCCGCAACACCGGCGTCGCCGCCAGCTCGGGAGACGTCGTCGCCTTCCTCGACGACGACGCGGTCGCCTCCCCCGACTGGATCGAGCGGCTCGGCGCCGCCTACGCCGACCCGGCGGTGCTGGGCGCCGGCGGTGCGATCCATCCCGACTGGGAGGAGAAGAGGCCGCGCTGGTTCCCGGCCGAGTTCGAGTGGGTGATCGGCTGCACCCATTCGGGCATGCCCCAGCGGCCCGAAGCCGTCCGCAACCTGGTCGGCGCCAACATGTCCTTCCGCCGCGAGGCGCTGGTCGAGGCCGGCGGCTTCCGCCACGAGCTCGGCCGCATCGGCAAGATCCCCGCCGGCTGCGAGGAGACCGACCTCTGCATCCGCATCGGCCACCGCCACCCCGAGGGGACGATCCTCTACGACCCCGAGGCGAGCGTCGGCCACTACGTGCCGCCGGCCCGCGGGCAGCTTTCCTACTTCTCCTCGCGCTGCCGCGGCGAGGGGCGCTCGAAGGCGATCCTCTCCGCCCTCGTCGGCGCCGACTCCGGCCTCGAGGCCGAGCGCGCCTACGTCCGCCGCACCCTGCCGCTGGGGTTCCTGCGCGGGCTCGGGCAGAGCCTGCGCGGCGACCGCGGCGGCATCGAGCGCGCGGCGGCGATCGTCTACGGCCTCGCCAACACCACCTACGGCTACCTCGTCGCCCAGCGCCAGGCGCGCAAGATCGCCCGCCGCCGCGAGCAACTGGAGGAGCGCGAGGGACCGCTGCGAGTGCTGATGGTGACCCCGCGCAGCCCCCTCCTGCAGGGCGGGGTCGAGCGGCACGTGATGGAGACCAGCCGCCGCCTCGCCGCCGGCGGCGCCGAGGTCGAGGTCCTCTGCACCGAGCCCGGCGGTCCGAAGCTGCAGACGGAGGTGCGCGACGGAGTCGAGATCCGCACCGTGCGCGCCTGGCCGGAAGACCGCGACTGGTGCCTGGCGCCGGGGCTCTGGCGCGAGATGGGACGAAAGCGCTGGGACGTCGTCCACCTCCAGAGCTACCACACGCTGGTCGCGCCGCTGGCGATGCTGCGGGCGCTGACGCTGCGCGTCCCCTACGTCGTCACCTTTCACGGCGGCGGCCACTCCTCGGAGCTGCGCAACCGCTCGCGCGGGGCGCAACGCCGGCTGCTGCGGCCGCTGCTGCGCCGCGCCGCCCGCCTGGTCGCCGTCGCCCGCTTCGAGATCGAGGACTACGGCACCGAGCTCGGAGTACCGCCGGAGCGCTTCGCGCTGATCCCGAACGGAACCGACCTCGCCTTCTCCAGCAACGGCTCCGGCCCCAGCCGCGAAGGCCCCCCGGTTCTCGCCACGGTCGGGCGGCTGGAGCGCTACAAGGGCCACCACCGCGCGATCGAAGCGCTTCCCGAAGTGCTGGAGCGGCAACCGGACGCGACCCTGCTCGTGGTCGGCAGCGGCCCCCACGAGGGAGACCTGCGCGAGCTTGCCGAGCGACTCGGCGTCGCCGGCTCGGTCCGCTTCACCAGCACTCCCTCCGATCGCCCCGAGGCGATGGCGGAGTTGCTCGCCACCGTCGACCTCGTCGTCCTGATGAGCGAGTTCGAGACCCACCCGCTGGTCGCCCTGGAGGCGGCGGCGGCGGGATGCCGGCTGCTCGTCGCCGACAGCAGCGGTCTCGGCGAGCTCGCCCGCGAGGGCTACGCGCGGCCGCTGCCGCTCGACGCCCCCGCTGCCGACGTCGCCGCGGCGATTCTCGAGGAGCTCGGCAAACCGCCACCCGAGCGCCGCCCGCAGCTCTCCTCATGGGACGAGTGCGCCGCCGAGCTGCTCTCGCTCTACGAGACCGTTACCTAAAAACGCTTAGACGCAACGCGACAAAACGTCCAGTGCCGAGGGGGTCGGCTGCAGTTCGGGCCGCAGGGGTCGATGGCCCCCTCCATGAGCACTCGACTGCGCGCCCCCCTCGCCCTGATCGCCCTGGCGGTCCTCGCCCTTCTCGCCGCCGCCGCCATCACCGCTCCCGCTCAGGCGCGAACCCAGTCGCAGCAGGCCGGCGACGGCAGCGGCACCCGCGCCGTGAAGATGCGGACCTTCGGCCGCCGCGCCGTCAGCTCCAAGGCGCAGCTCGGCGTCGTCACCGAGTCCCCCGCCAACGGGTCCACCGTCTCCGGCACGATCGCCTGGGTGGTCCGCACCTCCGGCACTCGCGTCACCCGGGTCGAGTTCGCGGTCGACGGTACGGTGAGGTGGTCGGACAGCACCTCCCCCTACACCTACTCGAGCGGCCTCGATACGACCAAGCTCGGCAACGGCCGCCACACCCTGAAGGCGACGGTCTACTCCCGCGGCGGCAAGCCCGTCAGCGGCACGGTCACCATCAACGTCTACAACCCGGTTCCGGAGCCCACCCCGACGCCGATCCCCGAGCCGACTCCGACGCCCACCCCTACTC
>JALYWY010000117.1 GCA_030852475.1 Actinomycetota bacterium
GCCTCCCTGCGTCCTTGCCCCGCTTGGTCCGGCGCTCGCCAGTCGCACACGCGGGTTCCGCCAATCCCTCCTAGGATCAACCGCCTTGGACTTCCTCCCGGCCCCCAGCCGACCGGACCCCCCCGTCGGCGAGCTCCACGTCTGGCGCCTGGCCAACTCCCCGGGCGCCCTGCGCCAGGTTCTCGCGGTCTACCTGGATCGGCCGCCGGAGCAGATCCGGCTCGAGGAGGGCGAGCAGGGAAAGCCCCGGCTCGAGGACCCGCGGGTAGGACTCAGGTTCAACCTCGGTCACTCCGGCGAGATCGCGCTGGTCGCGGTCAGCGGCGAGAGCGAGGTCGGCGTAGACGTCGAGCGGGTGCGGCCGAAGCGGGAGGAGTCCTTCTACCGGGACTGGGCCCGCCACGAGGCCCACGTCAAGTGCCTGGGAATCGGGCTGCTGCGCGCTCGGCCCCTTCCCCCCGATCCGGTTGCGGTCAGGACGATCGACGTCGGCTCCGGGTACGCGGCGGCGGTCGCCGTCGCCGGAACCAAGCTGCCGCCGCTGCGGGGGTGGACGCTTGGGCCTACCGCTACATAAAGACGGGTAGTGGGTTAGCTAACTTGAGGACCTTGACTCAGGCAGTGGGGAAATTCGTGCTCTTGCTGGGACTGCTGCTGGCGCTTGCGAGCGGCAGCGCCCGCGCCGCTTCGCTGGAACCGGTCGGGAGCGGCTTCGAAGGCCCGGTCTTCGTCACCTCCGACCCCAGCAACCCCGACCGCATCTTCGTCGTCGAGCGCCGCGGCACGATCCAGCTGCTCGAGAACGGCGAACTGAAGCCGTTCGCCAACCTCAGCGACCCGGTCTCCCCCGCCGGCGAGGGCGGCTTGCTCTCGATCGCCCTCTCCCCCGACTTCAGCACCAGCGGCCGCTTCTTCCTCTTCTACACCGGCCCGCAGGCCACGAACCCCGACATCCGCATCGCGGAAATGGTGGCCAGCGGCTCCAGCGCGCCGCTCTCGAGCCTGCGCACCCTGGTGACGATCCCCCACCCCAACCACGACAACCACTACGGCGGCCAGCTGCAGTTCGGCCCCGAAGGCGCCCTCTACATCTCCACCGGGGACGGGGGCGGCAGCAACGACGCCGAGCGCAACGCCCAGAACCCCGGCAGCCTGCTGGGGAAGATCCTGCGGATGACGCCGCTGACCGGGTCGACGACGCCGGAAGTCTTCAGCCTCGGCCTGCGCAACCCCTTCCGCTTCTCCTTCGACAGGCTGACCGGCGACATCTGGATCGGCGACGTCGGCCAGGACAAACGCGAGGAGATCGACTTCGCCCCCTACCCCTGGCTCGGGGCCGGCGCCAACTACGGCTGGAGCTGCCGCGAGGGCTCGGTGGAAGGACCGGCGGAAGACCCGGCCTGCGGCTCGGCGGGCCCGTTCGTCGGCCCGGTCTTCGACTACTCGAACCCCCCCGGCTGCGCGGTGATCGGCGGCTACGTCGCCCGCGGTCCCGGTCTCGGCGATCTCTACGGGCGCTACGTCTACGGCGACCTCTGCTTCGGCGAAATCCGCTCCTTCGCCCCCGCGGCGCCGCTCGTGACCGATCGCGGCGAGGGGCTGCGGGTCGAAAACCTCAACTCGTTCGGCCAGGACTCCTGCGGCCGGCTCTACGCGATCTCCGGCGACGGGCCCGTCTACCGGATCAAAGGGCCGGAAGCGGCGCCGTGCCCGACTTCATCGCCCGCGACTCCACTCGCGGCCTCCTCCGTCGGGATCAGGGCGCTCCGCCGCAAGGTGCCGCGGAACAAACGGGCGCTGATCACCGCCTGGGTCTCTCCCTGCAAAGAGCGCCGCGGCGACCCGGTGACGCTCTGGCGCGGCCGTCGCAAGATGGGGACGCGCCGCCTCGACCGCGTCTGCACCGTCCGCTTCCGGCCCCGGATCAGCCGCCGCTCGGCCTTCCGCGCAACGGTGAAGGCCGACGAGACCTACGTCGCGGCGATCTCGCGCAAGCTGACGATCAAGCCGAAAAAGCGCCAGCCCAGGCGGCGCTGACCGGGCTGCGAGGACACCTCGCGGAAACATAGGCTCCGTCGATGGAGAGCGGCCCGCACCACAAGATCTCGAACCTCGACATCTCCCCCGGCGAGCTCTCCTTCGACGCCACTGTCGACGGAGAGACCTACGGGCTCTGGTTCCGCACCGAGACCGAGGTCGAACCGGGCCCCGAGGCGGCGCTGGCGACCTGCATGCTGCCGGCGATGCGCAGCGGCGGCACGCTGACGATGGACGAGCCGATCAGCCCGCGGGTGCTGCGCACGCAGCGGGAGTTCCAGGCGATCCAGCGAGCCTGGTCGCTGGAGTGGGACTTCTTCGGCATCCCACCGCTGCGCGAGGTCGAGGTGACGGCGCCCACCTACGCGGCCGAGCGGCGGGCGCCGACCGGCCGCGTCGCCGCCTTCTTCAGCGGCGGCGTCGATTCCTGGTCGATGGTCCTGGAGAACCCGGATCTGACCGACCTGATCTTCGTCCGCGGCGCCGACATCGTCGAATCCACCC
>JALYWY010000071.1 GCA_030852475.1 Actinomycetota bacterium
GTGCCGCATTACCGGCCCCCGGTGCACTGCCCGGGTGGACAGCGGCCCTCGACTATACCGCGGACATCGGCCCGGGCTTGGTCGCACCGCATCTCGGATTTCCGGTAACCATTCCGGAACATGGCGACTTTCGAATCGCCCAGCCCGCAGTAGGGTCACAATCAGGGGCGCTTCCCTGTTAATCTTACTGCGTCATGAATGCCGTCTTCTGCGCGCCGGGGTTCGTGGCGCGTGGCAGCAAGGACATCGGTCGAGGGTTCTGGCGAGCGCGACGATGAGGCGCAGGCGGATCGTCGCGATCGAGGTCGGGATGTGCCGCTCGGGTCGGATCGGCGGCGCCGCGGGGTCGATAACCCGGGGGAACGGCAGGTTCTTGGAACATCGGGGCGGTGCGCGGTGCCGAGGGGGGAATCGTCTCCCGTTCGGAGACGAGAAACCCGTAGGCGGCAATGCACAATGTCGCGTGGTGGTGGAAGCCGCGCCAGCCGCGCCCCTCGTAGTGGCCGAGTCCGAGCTCCTGCTTCAGCTCCTGATAGTCGCGCTCGATGCGCCAGCGCAGCTGCGCGCGATCGACCAGCGCGTCCAGCGGCATGTCCTCGGGCAGGGTCGAGAGCCAGTACCCGGCCGGCTCGGCCGCGTCCTCGGGCCATTCGACCAGCAGCCATTCCTCCGGCCCCGGGGCGCCGCGGCCCGCATGCGCGGTGCGCACCCGCACGCGGGCGTAGCGCGAGCCGAGCCAGTCGGCCGAGCCCGCGCGCCAGGTGACGGTCGAGAAGGCCGCCGCGGGCAGGCCGAGGGCGAGCGCCTTGACCCCGACCGGCTCGCGCCGGCCCTCCTCGAGCGGATCGTCCGCCGGCCAGACGGTGGTTTTCGGATGGATGCCCGCGACATAAGCGAGCCCGAGCGCGGCGATCTCCCGGCGCAGGCCGGCGTGGACGCCATAGCCTGCGTCCATCAGCACCGTGCCGCGCGGGACCCCCGCCGCCACCGCGGCGCGGATCTCTTGCAGCGCGATCTCGGGCTTGGTGGCGAAGCCGACATCGTCGGGCACATGCGCCTTCTGCCGCCGCTCCGGGTCCTCGGCCCACACCTCCGGCAGATAGAGCCGCCAGGCGACCGGCAGGCTCGCCGCGTGGTTGGCGATCGACAGGCTCACCGCCACCTGGCAGTTCTCCTGCTTGCCGAGCTGGCCGCAGTACTGCCGCGCCACCCCCACCGAATGCCGCCCCTTCTTGGGAAAGCTGGTGTCGTCGACGATCCAGGCCTCGACCGGCCCCTCCCGCTCGATCGAAGGCAGCACCAGCTCCCGCACCTTGGCCAGCACCCGCTCGTCCGACCACGGCGCGTTGCCGATGAAGTGCAACAGCGCCTGATGCTCGGCCGCCGTCCGATGCGGCGAAAGCCGGGCTGCCATCGGCTCCACCGACTTGCGCTCGCCCGGCAGCAGCAGCCCGACGCAGTACCGCCGGAACGACCCCACCCGGTCCTTGTGCCCGAGACACCCCGCAAGAGCCTCGACGTACGCCGAGAACCGCGCTTCACTGCCCCCGTCCCTTCCTTGAAGATCCATTGCTGCCCCTGATCCAGCTTGAATCTTCAATCATACCCCAACATCTTGAGGCATGCACCAGTCACACCCCAGATCTTTGTGACTCAGTAAGGTTAACCAACCAGCGCCCCCGATCATGATCCTACTGCGGACGCGGTGGTTGCGAAAGTCCCTGCGGCTCGAGGCGGTTAATACCGGGCCGCGATTGTTCGATCGGTTCCGCGGTGGGTGCGCCACACTTGGTGGTCGCCCGAGCGAGCGATCGAACGTCTAGTCCCCTCGATTGTCAGGGAGCCGGGGGTTCCTCGGGGGTGTCTCCTCGGCGGGCGCGCCGCGCTCGAGGTCGTCCTCGAGGTACTCCTCGAGCCCGGCGAGATCGTCCGGCACCGGCAGGCCGAGCGCCTGCATCTCGGCGATCTTCTCGCGGAGCGATTCCTGCAGCTCATGCGCGTCGGCGGGATTCTTGGCGATTTCGTCCATCAGCATCGCGATCTGCAGCCTGAATTCCTCGAAAGCCATCGCTTCCTCCCGGTTTCGCCGAGGCCGGCAACATGCGACAATAGCATGGGAACCGGCGCCCGCACGATCTATCGCCTCGGGCGCGACCGGACAATGGCCGTGCTGTCCGGACAAAGGAGAGGCCATTTAGTTCATGACCGTGTTCCTGGCGTTGTGGGCGACCCAGTAC
>JALYWY010000073.1 GCA_030852475.1 Actinomycetota bacterium
GACCGCGCAGAGGAGTACTACAAGCGAGCAATGGATAAAGATACAGAGCACGCAAACAACCTCGGCAACTACGCCTTTTTTCTGGATCGAGTCCGCAAGGACCCTGACCGCGCAGAGGAGTACTACAAGCGTGCCCTGGATGCTGAGCCCGATAACCCAGACGCCCTCGGAAGCTATGCCCTTTTCCTCGACGATTCCCGCAAGGATCCCGACCGCGCAGAGGGCTACTACAAGCGTGCCTTGGCGGTTGATCCAGGGCACGCGAACAACCTTGGCAACTACGCGCGATTGCTCTTGGAGAAACGGGAGGATGACAAGGCATGGAAGGTCGTCCATAGAGCCCTTGACGAAGCCGTTGCCGATCCCTTGCGAGCGGAGCTCTACTTCTACATGTTCGCCCTTGCCGAGCCCTCGCAGGCCGAAGACGCACTACGGAACCTGATTCAGCTCATCAAAGCAGGCGTCAGGTCCCCTTATTGGAACTTTGACCCAATCATCGCCAGGGCACGGCAAGATGGCCATCGGGAAATTGAGTGGCTTCCGCTGCTTTCAGATGTGATTACCGATCGCGCGGATGTAGATGTGCTCGACCAATGGTCGGCGTGGCATTCGACGTAGGGTTCACAACCCCATCGTCTTCCCGATGATCTCTTTCATGATCTCGTCGGTGCCGCCGCCGATCGGGCCTAGGCGGGCGTCGCGGACGGCGCGCTCGATGCCGTACTCGCGCATGTAGCCGTAGCCGCCGTGGATCTGGAGGGACTGGTCGGCGATGTCGAGGACGGCGCGCTGGGTTAGGAGCTTCGCCATCGAGACCTCTTGGATGGGGTTCTGGCCTTCGTGGAAGAGGCGGAGGGCGTTGTAGGTGAGGGCGCGGGAGGTCTCGGCGAGGGTGGCCATCTCCGCCACCTGGTGGCGGATCGCCTGGAACTTGCCGATCGGGCGGCCGAAGGCTTCGCGCTCCGAGGCGTAGGCGACGGTGGTCTCTATGAGGCGCTGCATCGCCCCGACGGCGCCGATCGCCATCAGCAGCCGCTCCCAGGCGAAGTTGGCCATGATCAGCTTGAAGCCGCCGTTTTCCTCGCCGAGCAGGTTCTCCGCCGGTACCTCGACGTCGGTGAAGGAGATTTCGCCGGTGTCGGAGGCGTGCCAGCCCATCTTCTCCAGCTTCGCCGAGACCTCGTAGCCGGGCATCTCGCGCTCGAGGACGAGGAAGGAGATGCCGCCGTGGCCGCCCTCCTCGGTCGTCCTGCAGGCGCAGACGAGGAAGTCCGCGCGGACGCCGTTGGTGATGAAGGTCTTGGCGCCGTTGACTATGTAGCGGTCGCCGTCGCGGCGGGCGGTAGTGGCGAGGGAAGCGACGTCGGAGCCGGCGCCCGGCTCGGTGATCCCGAGGGCGCCGATCTTCTCGCCGGCGATGCCGGCAGGAAGCCAGCGTTGTTTCTGCTCCTCGGTGCCGAACTTGAAGATCGGCGGCATCGCGATCGAGGCGTGGGCGTTGAGGCCGGCGGCGACGCCACCGGAGCCGCCGGAGCGGGCCAGCTCCTCGACCCAGACGGCGTCGTGCAGGTGGGTGCCGCCCTGGCCACCGAGCTCCTCCGGGAACTTGAGGCCGAGGAAGCCGAGCTCGGCGCAGCGGGAGAAGAGCTCGCGCGGGAATTCCCGCGCCGCCTCCCACTCGTCGACGTTCGGCGCGATCTCCTTCTTGACGAAGCGGGAGACGGTTTCGCGCAGCTCCTCGTGCTCCTCGCCGAAGGGCGGCAGGGTGGCGCGGGCGCCAGTGTCCTTGACGATGGTCATGCGTCCTCCTTCTGGGCCGGCGCCTCCCAGTCCTCGAGCATCCGGTAGCCGCGCCCTCTGTGGTCAAAGCCGAGCAGGTCGCCCTGCGGGTTCTTCTTGCCGCCGTGGTGGTAGGCGCGCACCTCGGCGATCTTGCCGTCGCGGATCTGGAACCACTCGGTGCCACGGTCAAGTCGCTTCTCGCCGCTCTTCGGGTCGCGCCAGGTCATCGTCCACTCGATCACGACCTGGTCGCCCTGCTCGATCAGGTTCTCGATGTACCACTGGGCGTCGATCGTCTGCACACCCAGCGCGGCGAAGCCCCCGATCGTCTCCGCGCCCTCGTGCGGGCCGAGACGCGTGTAGTAGTGGACGGCGTCGTCGGTGAAGTGGGCGGAGACCGCCTCGGCATCACCCGTGTCGAGCGACTCGTAGTAGGCGCGGACGCGCTCCATTCCAGTCATGACACAGAGCTGGTGCTATAAATTTGCAGACAGAGCATTTCCCTTGCGTCTTGGTCTTGTAGCGTGGAAGGGGTGGAGCGGACGATGTGGACTGACGGGCGGCTGGACGATCTCTCGCGGCGCATGGATGCCGGCTTCGACCGCGTTGACCGAGACATTCGTGAGTTCAGGTCCTTGGTCTGGCGCCTCTGGGCGATGAACATCGTTGCCACCGTTGCCGCCCTCGTCGCAACCCGTCTCTGAAGCCCCTTTGACTACAGCCCGTAGCTCCGCCCGATCACGTCGAGCATCACCTCGTCGGTGCCGGCGCCGATGCGGTTGAGGCGGACGTCGCGGTAGGCGCGCTCGATCTCGTACTCCTTCATGTAGCCGTAGCCGCCGAGGATCTGGACGCACTCGTCGGCGACCTCGCAGGCGATGCGCGAGGCGTAGAGCTTGGCCATCGTGATCTCGCGCACCGGGTACTCGCCGTTGCCGAAGCGCCAGGCGGTCGCGTAGGTGAACTGCTTCGCAGCTTCGATCTTGGTCGCCATCTCGGCGAACTTGTGGCGGATCGCCTGGAACTTGCCGATCGGCCGGCCGAAGGCTTCGCGCTCCTTCGCGTACTCGAGCGTCTTTTCCATCATCCGCTCCGCCCCCGCGTGGCAGCCGGCGGCGGCGACCAGCCGCTCGCCCTGGAGCTCCCAGGCGATGTGGTAGAAGCCCTTGCCGACCTCGCCGAGGACGGCGTCGGC
>JALYWY010000076.1 GCA_030852475.1 Actinomycetota bacterium
GACACGGATGAACTGGTGGTAGCTCGCTAGATCGAGGCCAGTAAATCTCTCGATACTCACCGACAGCCGATAAAGACCAGGACCCGACTTGATAGCAAGGCGACGTTCGGGATAGCGAAGGGTGTCCACTCGCCAGCGCCGCTGGTGAGTGATGGCTATCGGCTTCCCTAGACGGTTAACTGATGCAAGTCGCATAGTGATACTCCAGCCTAATCTTGCAGGCTGCACCACACGTCCTTCATCTGAAAGTGAGCGATCTAGATCCAAGATGTAGGCGATCGGTTGATCGGATACCAATACTGAACTCCCCGGCTTCAATTCCAAGTCTGATGGAGCAGAGGACAACCTACCCTGAGGCAGGTGATTGTTCGGCATATCCCTTAGAACTCGCGCATAGTCCGTAAGGAGACGATCGCTACAAGAGAAGCTAGATCCATTTGCAGCTGAACTGGAACCTGCAATCCAGATCACCAGCGCAATCAACGGAACAGATACCAGCTTGTAGATCATTTTGCCACCTGCACATGCAACGGCGTAGCGGGTGGCGAAAGGGCGGGGTCCGAAAATATCCCGGCGACATGTCCTGGAGTCGCGTTTGGTGGGCGCAAGAAAGGCGTGATGGCCAGGCCCTCTGCTCCCCCACCAGCGACCAGCCCAACAGCAGCACCCGTGTCTCGCATCCAGACAGGTCCTCCGCTGTCACTACCTCCTCCTCCAACCGCAGCTCGGATCATCCAGTGCCAGCCTGATAGGGCTTTGCTTTTCTGCGCTTGCAGCCGATCAAAGTCGCCGACGTTCGTCACCGGTCCGCAAACGACCTTATCCAGAAAGGCGGATGATTGACACACAATGTCTCCCAAGTTTGGGAATTCTACACCGGATACTTTCATTGAAGCATTTCCTCCACAGCATTCATAGATCCAGCTGGGGATTAGATCCGTCTCTGACAGACGTATTGCCTCGGCATCAGTATCAATTTTGTTCGGGTCCCCGAGAAAACCCTGTAGTTCTACTTCCCCAATTTCTTCACCTTCGGCATCATTCTTGTACCTCATTCGGGCGACTCTGGAAATGGCATTCAATTGGGCTTTGGGAAAACAATGACCAGCAGTTAGTACATACCTCCGCCGGATAGGGCTACCGTCTCCTTTCGTCCCCACTCTCCTCCATGCTCCGAAACCTGCCATACACGCCTTTTCGTAATTCCTTATGTACGTAGCAGCCAGAAATGGAGACCCCCCCTTGTACCGACCCTCAAACTCCTGCGAGGGCGTCTCCGCAGCAACTACAACACCGTCTCCCTCGCCAATTGATCCCGCGACAAAAGTTTGAGTTGCTGCAACTTCCGTCGTTCCGATGCGCAGGTCATTACTTGCAATATCGAGACTGATCGAAACTATGCCTGGCGGCGCAGATGACTCCGTGACAATTTGACTTGCGGTACCCAATGATCCTTCAAGGGTCGCCAGGGTATTGCTGGGTTGATATGGAAATACTGCCACTCTATCTGGGGCAATCAGTCCAACCGCGGCTTTGAGTTGGGCAACGCTTGGCACTTGGTCAACGGTAAAGCCAACCCTTACGAGACCACCACTGCGATGGTCCATGTAAAACCCTGCGTAGGTTCCCGGCGCATTCGATGCTGCCCACCCGGGTATCAACGATGCCGCTTGAGCAAGATAACGCTCACGATATTCCAGCTCCGCTACGTCCTCTGGTCGCAATGGCACCCCCCAACGTTCCCATGAAGCGCGAGCCACTTCGCCTGCCAGCGTATTAGGACTATGCCAAGCGTTGATGAGATCGAAGATTCGTTCAGTCAGCTCGCGCTCGTTTGCGACAGGAAAGACAACCTCAAGGCCAAAGTCTTCGCGGAACTTCTGGATCTCGCTGAATTTCGGGGGCACGGGGTAGCCCGGCACCGGCGGGGGGATATGAGGGATCTGGACCCACCAGCGCTCGCTTTCGCTGTCGCCGAAGCGGTCGGTGACGATGACTTCCAGGTTGAGGATGCCGGGGACGAGGCTGGCGGCGTCGGTGGCCCAGATGTCATCCAGGCGCGCGCACTCGATCTCGGGAGTCGAGAGGTCCTGCTCGCATCTCTTCTCGCTGACGAGCTGGTTGCCGTTGGCGATGATCTCGATCGAGGCGATGCCGTGGGGTGAATCGGCGATGACGTCGAGGAGGAGATCGCCAGCCGAGACCTCTTTTTCTTTTTCGTTCCAGAGGCTGCCGGTTATCGCGAGGAATTCCGGTTTCTGCGCTTTGTGCCACCACTTGAGCACGGAGCCGTCGTCGGCGATGTCGTAGGTGATCTGGGGTTTGTCCGGCGGCGTCACATGCGACCGCCGCGGTGGGCCGTTCTGGTAGTGGAACTGGGTGGTTTTCGCGTTCGCTCCGCTAGGCGCAACCGTGACCGACTGGACGCGCTTGTCGGCGTAGTAGGTGATCGTCGCCCAGGTGCCGTTGGGAAGCGTCACTTTCGACAGCAACCCTGCGGAGTTCTTCTCGTAGAGGATCTCGCCCTCCGGCCCGGAGTGGGAGACGAGGAAGTCGCCCTCGTACTCGTAGGAATGCGTGCCGGCGGCGTTGCCCGCGACGCTGGTGACCAGATCGTTTTCGGTCGCCACTTCGACCTTCGCATCGCCGTCACCGAGGTCGAGCTCGGGTTCCTCCGCGTGGTAGTGGCCGAGCATCCACTCCTGGACTCGGTGGTTGCTGTAGTCGCTCACCCAGATGCGGCCGCTGCGGTCACTGGCGATCCCGGCGGGTGCGGGGGTGGTCGGGAAGGAGAACTGCCCTTCGCCGCCGCCTTTGGAGCCGAACTGGCCGACATAGAGGCCATCGAGATCGAAACGCTGGATCCGGCTGTTGCCCTGGTCGACAACCCAGACGTTGTCGTGGGAATCGATCTCGATCCCGCTGGGACCGTTGAACTGCCCAGGGCCGGTGCCCAAGGTGCCGAAGTCGCCGACGAAGTCCCCGTCGTCCTCGAAAACAGAGACGCGGTTGTTCTGGAAGTCCGCAACCCAGAGCCTGCCTTCGGGATCGACGTCGATCCCCACTGGCTTGTTGAGCTGACCGGGTTCCGTGCCTTTCGAGCTGACGACGCCGAGGAATTCGCCGTTCTCGTCGAACTTCTGGATCCGGCCGTTGCCGGAGTCGGCGACCCAGACGTTCCCGTCGAAGTCGGTGGCGATCCCTTCCGGGCTCGAGAACTGCCCGTTGCCGGTCCCCCCCGCGCCGAACTTGGAGATGAACTGCCCCTCGGGGCTGAACTTCTGCACCCGGTTGTTGTTGGAGTCGGTGACGAGCAGGTTGCCGTCGCGATCGACGGCGATCGCGGTCGGCCGGTTGAACTGTCCGTCGCCGGACCCGATGGAGCCGACGTTCAAAAGGACTTTGCCGCTCGAGTCGAACTTCTGGATGCGATTGCTGAATCTATTGACGACCCAGAGATTGCCTCCGACCCCGACAGCGAGGTCGGCTGGCGATATCGCCGACCACTTGCGGACGTAAGCGGGCCGTTCCACCGGCACCCGCCAGTGCTGGATGCGGTGGTTTTTGACGTCACTCACCCAGAGATTCCCCTTCGAATCGGCGGAGACATCCAGCGGGTAGGAGAAGCTGAATTGCCCGGGTCCCGAGCCGGCGGATCCGAACTTAGCTTTGAACTGGCCGTTCAGGTCGAACTGCTGGATGCGATTGTTCGACTGGTCACCGACCCAGACGTTGCCGAGGTTGTCGATCTCGATCGCGTCGGGGTTCTGGAACTGACCGTCCCCGGAGCCCGCGGAGCCGAAGCTGCTGAGGAATTCGCCCGTTGCGCTGAAGATCGAGACGCGGTGGTTCTGCCAGTCCGCCACCCAGACCTTCCCGGAAGGATCGACGTCGATGCCGGTCGGTTCGCCGAGCTGCCCGGGCGCGCTGCCTTTGGTTCCGACCGATTGGAGGAACGTCCCGGTCGAGCTGAACTTTTGGATCCGCCCGCCATAGGTATCGGTGACCCAGACGCTGCCGGCCGCGTCGATCGCCAGGCCTTCGGGTCCCGAGCCGGCGAACTGGCCGTTGGCGGTGCCTTTGGAGCCGAATTTCGAGATGAAGGATCCGGCGGAGCTGAAACGCTGGACCCGGCTGTTGCCGGCGTCGGCTACCAGCAGGTCCCCTGCGGGAGTGATCGCGATCGCCGTGGGGCGATTGAACTGCCCGTCGCCGGAGCCGGCCGAGCCGAACTTCGCCAGGAATTTGCCCGTCGAGTCGAACTTCTGGATGCGGTTGTTGGCCTTGTCGACCACCCACAGGTTCCCCTGGGAATCGACGGCGACGTCGCCGGGCAGATTCAGCTGGCCGTCGGCGGCACCATAGGAGCCGAAGGAGCCGGCGAAGGTCGGCTGGGTGATCAGCTGCGGCTCGGGGATCTGCAATTCGGCCGGATCGGCGCTGAAGGTGGCGGGGTCGCTGACCTCGATCTCGGCCAGCTCGCCGCCTTCATAGGCGTAGTCGACCTTGGCGTGCCCGTCGGTGAGCAGCGCCTCGGCCTGCCCGGTCGAGTCGAAGGCGACCGAAGTCGGCGATTCGCCGGTTTCGTCGGTCAGCTCGTACCCCCCACTCTCTTTCTTAGTGATCGTCGCCTGCAGTTCCGGATCGAACTGCGAGGCGCCCGCCTGGGTCGGCAGGCTGACGCCCTCTTCGATCGCGCCGCTGGAGTCGAGGACCTCGGCTTCGTTCGGCACCTGAGAGCCGCCCGCTTTGATCGGGTCGAGCTCCGGGGTCTGCTCGAGCGTCCAGCCGTCGCCCCACTCGGTGTCCTCGTTCTCGGGCAGCATCGAGTTGTAATAGCGATCGACTTCCAGGTCGACCGCGGCGGTGCCCTCCACGTCGACGTCCTCCTCGCGGTAGACGAGGTTGCCGTTCATCACGTTGACCGCCAGTTCGGGCCGGTCGGGATGCTCTTCTTCGGCTTCGTTGCCCTGCCCGTCGGGCAGCGGGAAGTAGTGCATCACGTACTCGTCCTTCATCCCGGTCGCGGGGAAGTATTCGAACTCGATTTCGCGTTTCAGTTCGTTACCAACCTGGTCGGCAACGATGACTTTGAGGGTGTGTTTGCCGGAGGTGGTGAGATTGCTGAGGGCAAGGGAGTAAGTCCTGGACAAAGTTGCGGGGCAACGACCGGAGATGTTGCAGGTCGCTGGCCCCGCGGGGAATTCCTGTTTGACGTCATCGAGGAAGACTTCGATGTTCTTGACCCCGGAGCGCAGCTCTTTGGGTTGTGCTCCGGGGACGTAGTCTTCGGCTTGGACTTCGAAGTTGTAGACGGGGAGGCGGAGTTTCTCGATCCCAGCTTTTTCCGTTGCTTTGGCGAACTGACCTTCCAGGGTCATTTTCGGCTCTTCGTTGTCGACCCAGATCTTCCATTTGCTGCTTTCGATGTTCTTGCCGGTAGCGTCGGTAGCGGTCAGCCATGCATTCCTTTCACCTTGGAAGAAGTGACCACCGTGGATGTTGTCGAAAGATCCGGTGTGAGTGGTGAGGCAAGGGCTGCGCCGGGTCCCGGCGCACTCGTGCTGTTCCGGGATATCGGGCATGGTCGGCCCACCGTCGTGATGAAGCCGCACGTTCTTGATCCCGAGCCCCTCGTCCTTTGCCACGGCGGTGATCGTGAAGGGCGTTTCGTTGCTGACCCATTTGTTCGGGATGCCGCTGATGCTCTCGATCCAGGGATTGCCCCAGTCGTCGAGCCAGACGTGGGCGCCGCCGGCGTATAGGTCGCGCCAGCAGGGGATCGAGAACTGCGAGGCGCCGGAGCCGAGGCCGAAGATCACCGAGAGGCCCGAGTACGGCAGCGTGTAGGCGTTGTTCGGGTTCGGCTGATTTGACGAGTTGACCGAGGTATAGACCCACTGCTGGTTGTGGCCCCAGACGCCGAAGTAGTCGTGGGGCTGGTGGTAGTCCGCGGCGCTGCAGCCGTGGTCGTGGCGCACGTAGGGCGCCAGCGTTGGCGTCGTCACGAAGCTGGCGGTGTTCGGAGCGGTGTAGCTCCACTGGGCGAACTGGTGGGGCCAGTAGGTGCCGGACTGGCCCGAGACGTAGAGACCGCGCCCCGACCAGGGGAAGCACTCGTAGATGCAGGAGGTCGAGCCGTACATGCCGGCGACGTTCTTGTTGAAGCCCCAGACCCCCATGTCCAGGGCGTTCCAGTTCTGGCCGAAAGCCCAGCCTTCGTTGTTTTCGAGGATCGGGTCGAGCAGGATCGGCATCGCGTAGTCGCCGCCGCGATGGTCGACCTGCAGGACGAGGGAATCGCCTTCGACCGTCATCTCGACCGGCACGTCGGTGCCCTGCGCGTCCACCGCGGTTGCCTGGGGAATGCGCGCGATCGCCTCGCCGCCGGATACGACTTCGACCCCCCACGCCCCGTCGGCGCGCAGGGTCCCTCCCTCGGGAACGTCGATATCGAAGCGGAAGGTCTCGGGGCTGCTCTCCGAGCGAAGCTGGTTGAAGATCTCGACCCCGCCCGCGATCGGGGAGACCAGCATGTCGGTGTCGGGCAGGATCTCGGGGTAGAAGACGTCCTCGTCGCCGAAGCGCCGCGCCTGCTCCAGCGCGGCCCCTTCCTGGGAGATCTCGACGACCTCTTCTTCACCGACCTCGATGGCCCCCGCGGCGGAGTCCGGGATCGCCACGTCCACGAGAGCGTTTTTGGTCTCGAACCCTTCGGTCGTCTGCTCGAGACTGAGATCGACTTTCTGCAGGTCCCCGCTCTCGGTCTCGGTGCGCAGCGGGATTTCCGCGTCGAGGACGGCGCTGTCACCACCCTCTTTCACGGTGCCGGCGGTCGGGTCCTCGCTCCCCGAGAGGAGCTGGGCGTCGCTGAGGTAACGGGCGGGGTCCGCGTCCAGGCTCTGCAGCTGCGCGACGAACGTGTCGGCGAGGAGAGCTTCGGCGTCAGCGGCCGGAAGCTCGGCGAAGGCGGTGAGCGAGGCCTGCCGCTGCTGCTGGGCCTCCGGGCTTGCCAGCCATTCCTCCCGTTTGGCCTCTTCCTCTTTGGCCTGTTCGATCCCGGCCGTCACCTCCAGGGGTCCCGGAAGCTGATCGGGATCGACTTCCGCGGTTCCCGCCAGAACCTCCTGGGGCTCGACAGGTGGGTCGTCGGCCAGAACCGGCGCGGCCACACAGGCCATCAGCAACAGGGCGAACCCGATCACCGCACGTGCACGGCGGAACATGCCTCGAAGCCCCACGGTCTCTCCCCTGCTCATCGCGCCCCCATCGGATTCGTCGTCGGAGTCGCACTTGCTGACTCCAGGTGGGGCGGCATCCTGATCGCTCGGCGACGGGTTTCAATACTGAGTTTTTGAGCAGAAAGATCAGGATGCAAAGAGCTTTCTAGGCGGTCAGGGTGTTTATTTCGCCGTCAAAACTGGACTCCGTGTCCGCCGTCGCTCAGCGCCGCTGACTGGAGGCTCTTCTTAGGAAGTTCTCGGTCTGGTCAGACTGTCTGATAAGGCACAAGTGCCCTGATCCTCTTCGGCTCCGATCCCAGTGACGCCAGAAGGAGCCACTACCTCATCCCTTAACACTGAGCGCCTCGAATCTTTGACGAACCGGCGTGTAGACATCTGTCCAGGGGCCAGATTTTCGGGTTAGGGTGCCGCCGCTTTAACGGGCCTGGGCAATGCACGGGCCTTTTTCGGTCAACCAACACAAGGGAGAAAATTAGGATGAGCAGGGGACTCCGCCGGCAGGCGCCGGCTCTGATTCTTGCTGGGCTGGCGTTGATGGCGGCGCTGAGCGGGACGGTTTACGCGGCGGCGAAGATCAACGGCAAGACGATCAAGGTGAAGTCGCTGCCGGGGAACCGGCTGGCGATGGGATCGGTGCCCTGGAACCGGCTGAAGCCGGGGCAGATCCAGGGGAGCCAGCTGGCGCCGGGGTCGATCACCGGGATCCAGATCGACGCCTCCACCCTGGGCCGGGTCCCCTCGGCGGTCCACGCGGAGCGGGCGCAGTCGGCGCAGGACGCGGAGACGGCGCTGAACGCGGCCAACGCGGAGAACGCGAAAACGGTCAACGGCTACGGCGCCGGCTGCAAATCCGGCACCCGGTACTTCGCCGGCGCCTGCTGGCAGGCGGACGCCAACGGGACGGCGCTCACGGCGCCGGCGGCGGCTGCGGCCTGCGCGGTCCAGGGCGGCGAGCTGCCCGATGCGCTCGCGCTGGCGGCCTTCTCGCAGCAGCCGGGGATCGTCATCGCGGAAGGGGATGAGTGGACGGGCGACCTAACGAATGTTTCTGACGTCAATCTTTACGCCGCCATCACCGTCTCCCCGACGGGCGAAATCAGTTCTGCCCTCTCCACCGCCACCAGACATTTCCGCTGCGTCATCCCGCTCGTCGGCTGACGCCAAGGCGCTTCGGGGCGGCCGCTCGTGCCGCCCCGAAGAAATTCCTTCCCAAAATGGGCCGGTTCTTTATCCTCAGCGGCTAGATGTATCCGCATTCAGGCGCCCGCAGCACCAGTCTCAAGATTGTGCTCATCTGGCTCGTTATCGCCTTCGCGCTTCTCGCGGTGACCGATTTGGCGAGCGGATCCGCCCGCGCCCTCCGCTACTGGACCCCGGAGCGGATGGAAAGCGCGCGGCCGCTCGAGCTCGTCCTCGACCGCGAGGGGAAGCCGCGCCTGCGCTTCGGCCGGCCCGCCCCCCTCGCCGGCGCCAGCTTCCTCGCCGTGCGCACGCCTGAGGTCCCGCCCTACTCCTTCAACGGCCGCATCTTCATCCGGGTCGGCAACAAACGGGGCTACTGCTCGGGGACCGCGATCAACAGCCCCAGCCGCCAGCTGGTGCTGACCGCCGGCCACTGCGTCAACGCCGGCGCCAAATACCGCGGCAACCTCTGGTTCCGCGACCTCCTCTTCGTCCCCGCCTACACCGCCGGCAAGGCTCCCTTCGGCGCCTTCCCTGCCAAGAGCGGCAAGATCTTCGCGCCGCCGCAGTGGACCAACCGCAGCAACAGCGACTTCGACGTCGGCGCCTTCCTCACCCGCCCCAACAACCGCGGCGTCAACGTCGCCGACGCGGTCGGCGGCGGCGCCACGATCGTCCTCGACCAGCCGCGCAACCAGCGCTTCGCCAGCTTCGGCTATCCCGGCAACGTGAAGCGGCTGCAGGGCTGCAACTCCTCCTACGTCGGCGACGACCGGCTCAGCTTCCCCCTCCCCGGCCCCCCGACGCTCGGCATCGGCTGCCAGTGGGCGCCCGGCGCCAGCGGCGGCGGCTGGCTGATCGCCGACGGCACCCAGATCAACGGCCTCAACTCCTATCAGCACATCGACAACCGCTCCCGCACCTACAGCCCCTACTTCACCCGGGAAACCGTCGGGAAGCTGGTCGAAGGGCTCTAAGCGGACTGATCCGACTTCCGCTTGCGCCGTTGTTCCCACAAAGTGGGGCCTAGCAGGGCAAATAGGGACGTAAGCGTCACCAAGAACAAGATCTCATCCCAGGGGCCGGAGAGCGGAGCAACGATGTCGAAGACGGACAGCCAGTAGAAGATGGACAACCCGAGAACGAAGTAAGCCAGCCGCATGCGGTAGGCAGGAGGGTTGCCGTTCATCTTGAGGCAAAGCCTAACCGCTAAGAGCGACTTCGCCGGCGGAACTCCGGGGAGAATCGCCAGCCTCAGAGCCTTAGCCCGAGGTGCACCGCTGGCTCAAGCACTACGGCTTCGCCCTCCTCGTCCTCGCCTCGCTCGCCTGCGCCAGCTTCCTCGCAGGGGGCGCCACCGTGCCCGAGCCCATCCCGGACTACGCCCTGCAGTCCGAGGAGATCTACCGCCTCGAGATCGGCGCAGCGTTCTTCGTCGCCTTCTACCTGGCCTTGATGGCGCTGATGCTGGCGCTCGGCGGCAAGGGCTTTGCAGAGTTCGGGGCGAGGGGGTTGAGAGCGGCGACCGTCGTTAGTCGCCAGAAACAACTCGACCGTCACATGCTCAAGAAACTGGACTCCGTACCGGCTGCCCTGGGAGAACTCGAAAGGAGAATCGAGCTGCTGGGGCAGCGCCTGGAAAGCCTGGAAGACAAACGCTAAGCTAGGACTCGATGGACGACAAAAGGTTTCAGCAATCTCCCTCGAAACCGCCCGAGGAACAAGAACAAAACTGGCGGGATGTCCTTTATGACGAAGAGGGCTTTGAAGAGATGTGGAGGCTCCTCGAGGAAATCGAGTACCTCGTCGAGCTGGAAGAAGCCCCTTTTCGCCTCAGGCTTCGGCCCTGAGCCCCGCCTAAGCGTCCAGCAGCCGCCGGTAGTACCGGTAGTCCCGCCGCTCGGGGCGCAGGTTGCAGGCCAGGGCCAGGTGGTGGCGGGCGCGGCGCTTCTGGCCGGTCTTGCTGAGGGCGCGGCCGAGGCAGAAGTGGGCGAAGTCGTTGACCGGGTGGGACTCGACGACGGCCTCGAACTCGGCGGCGGCCGGGGCGAAGCGGCCGGAGCGGAAGTAGGCGCGGCCGAGCGCCTCGCGGACCGAGGTCTTCTCCGGCGCCCGGCGGGCAGCCTCGGCCAACGGCGCGGTCGCGTGCTCGAAGTCGCCGTCCTCGAGCAGCTCGAGACCGCGGCGGTAGAGCGTGTAGGTGGGCTCCTGGGCTCCCTCGGTGGTCATCCATCAAGTGTAGGAGGCCGGCAAGGCGGGCCTGCCAACTTGCCGCCCGGCCCCGTGGATCGTGCGTGCGAGCAGGGCAAAATAGGCCGCCTGCTACCGTAGATGGACGGGTTTGGCAGCTTCGTCCCTCGCCGACCCAAGCTTCTATGAGCACCGCTACTGCAAAGAAATGGACCTGCGACCAGTGCGGGGTGACCGTCAGCCGCGCCGGCGGCGAGAAGGTCGAGCTGCCCGAGAGCTGGGCGAGCGACAAGGAGGGCACCTTCTGCCTCCTCTGCCGCCGTGAGCGTGCCGCCCAGGCCGCCCTCGCCGATGCGCCCAAGGACTGCGGCCTCGAAGACCGCGCCAAGCTCCGCCGCGCCGCCCTGGTCGAGTTCGAGGTCCGCCGCCGCCCCAGCCACGGCAACGGCGAGATCGCCAAAGCCTGCCGCTCCTCGGTCGCCGCGGTGGTCGCCGCGCGCAAACGGCTGAAGATCCCCGCGCCTCAGTAGATCGAAGGGGCCTACCGGCCCCACTTTCCGATCACGTCGCCTTTCGCATCTAAGGCCTCCGCACGCACGTCGCGGAAATGGACGAGACCGCCGACCTGGGCGTAGTAGAACCCGAAGGGCGCCGGCTGATCGAGCCGCCGCTGCAGGTCCCCCTCGACCATTCCCATCACCGGCTTCGCGCGAAATCGCCTGCTCGAACCAGGACGGCGGAAGGAGACGCGCACCGAAACCACATCCGAGGAGACGAGACCGCCGATGAAGGTCGCTCGCATCGACCTGGGCGCAATGCGCTGGGTTTTCATCTCCATCCCGATCGAGCCGAGGCTCAATGGGGCCACCCCGCAGGTGCCGAACAGAACGTCGTCCGGCAGCTGCTCGACATGAACGCAAAAGTCCGCAGGAAGGGAGTCTTTGCCGCCTTCCCACCCGTAGGCCACTATCTCCGCCGGTCCCTCGGCGGTCCTACCCCGTCCAATCACGAGCTGTGGCGAGGTCTGCCTGCCCTCGTCCTGCGGACCGAGATCGACCGTCGGCGGTCCCCCGATCTGCCCTTTACCGGCTTGACCAGAAGCCGCAGTGGCAAGGGCGCCAGCGCCTATGAGAAGGACGAGAAGCAATACAAGAGCTAAGCGCCCATTAGCCACTGCTGCCATTACCCGTCGCATCCAGACTCTCCTCAGCTGGCTCTATCCCTGTCGATAGCGGGAGTTGGTGGATAGGTGGAGCCGTCATAGAGACGGGATAACTTGATCTTGCGCGGCAGGGTGACCTTGAGCGGCGGCTCGAATACTCCTGGACACATATAGGACCCCTCGGGCAAGGGCTTAAGCCACACAGTCATCAAAAGCTTGCGGCCCCAGTTCCTAAAAACAAGTCGAGCCCGAGGGTTCTGGGGGCTGCCGCCACTGCAAGGGCCAGGACCAAGATCGACTGCGACCTTCTGCAGTGCAGCGTTGGAATCCAAAATCGACTCTGCCAGCGTCCAAGTCACCACTGGACCCCCTCCTACGATCGACGTGGGATCGCAGTCGGATGAAGATCCACTGAACCTCCAGCCTTCCGCTTCTCGCTCGAAACGAAGCCATTCGAGCTTTCCGGAAAGAGGGCCGTGGACGAATTCGGCCTGATCCTCATCTTCTGCCAGCAAGCGCCACCGGCTCATTGATCTGACTAGCGAATCGCGGCGGAGGGAATCGCGGCGGAGGAATTCACGGAGTGCAACCTCCGAGGGCCGTGAGCCTCGTTCTGCTTCCGCTCGTCCGGAGAATGCAGTCACCGGGTCGAATGGCAACCCGAGTTCGCACTGAGTTGAGTACGGCCACGCCGGCCATTCCTCAACCGCCGGATCCGGCCCCCTGGGAGCGGAGGCAGACCAAGCTGCCGCGGCCGTCGCAAGGACCGCCAGCACCCCAACGGCAAGAATGGCGGGACCCCTGCGCATGCAACGAGAGCCTACTAGCAGCTAAGAACCACCACGTAGGCGCAGAGCCCCACCCTCACGAGAAGAATTGAGACCGCTGGAGGCGGGATTTGCCGGCCAGCCTTGCCGAGAACATGACCGCACCCGCGCCCCCAGCGGTCCCTCCTGCATCCGGATACAAAGACTACATCTATTAGTGGGCCGGGGTTTAGCTAAATCGTGAACTGGCGCTAGACCCGGCTTCGCTCGGCCAGGTCCCGCAGCAGCGCCTCCATCCCACGCTCGGCGTGGATGCGGCGCTGGCGGTCGGCGCCGTTGCCGTCGCTGAGGATGCGGTCGATCTCCTCGAGGGCGCCGTCGCCGCCGAGGTCGGCGGCGTAGGGACGGGCCTCTTCGAGGGTGCCGCGGGCGACGTCGAGCGCGGGGGCGGCGGTGTGGTCGTCGACCATCAGGCGCGCTTCGAGGCCGTAGCGGCCGGCCTGGTAGTAGGACTCCTCGATCGCCTCGCGGGTGAGGCCGGGGGCGCTGGGCTCGTCGATCTCCTTCGCCGCCAGGGCCTGGATCAGGGCGGCGATCGCGGCGTTTTCCTCCGGCCGCGGCTGGATGTCCATCCCCCGCACCTCGACCGTGCCCAGGTTCGGGTGCGGGCGCACGTCCCACCAGATGTAGGTGTAGTCGTCGACGCCGGCGGCGGCGATCAGCTGGTCGGCGACGCGGAGGAAGTCCTCGTAGTCGCGGAAGGCGCGCGGCAGTTCGAAGCGCGGGTAGCTGCGGACGACGCTGGCGCGAGCGCTCGCCATCCCCGTGTCCTCGCTGTCGCGGAAGGGCGAGTTGGCGGCCAGCGCCGCCAGCACCGGCAGGTGGTGGCGCATCGCGTTGGCGACGGCGACGGCGGTTTCGGGGTCGGGGATGCCGACGTGGACGTGGAGCCCGCAGGGCGGCGTCGCCAGCAGGCTGACCAGGTCCTTCTTGACCGGCACGTAGCGCGCTTTCTCGACCAGCGCCGGGTCGCCGGAGTCACCCGGGTAGAGCCCGGAGCCCATCAGCCGCGCCCCGATGGCGGCGATCGCCCGCCGCACCTCGGTCAGCTCCTTGACGGCCTGCCCGGCGTCGTGGCAGACGCCCGTCTTCATCTCGATCTGGGTCGCGAAGATCTCGGTCGAGACCGCCCCCCGATGGCCGGGGTCGATCTGCTCCATCACCCTTTCCCCCTCGGCCACCAGCCCGCAGTCGGCGTCGACCAGCAGCAGCTCTTCCTCGACCCCGATCGTCAGCGGCGCCGAGCAGCCGAACTTGTGCTCATGCCGCGCCGCCTCGCTCTCCGTTTTGGAAGAAGTTCCCATTTCCCCGGTGAGGCCGAGCTACCCCAGGCGCGAGCATCTTTAACCCGCGCCGATCCCGCCTCAGAGCATGCGCAGAGCCGCTTCGGCGGCGTTGAAGCCGCAGATGCCGTGGGCGCCGGCGCCGGGTGGGGTCGCGGCGGAGCAGATGAAGACGCCGGGGATCCCGGTCCAGTACGGGACCGGGGCGACGCGGGGGCGCACCAGCGACTGCAGAGGGGTGTTGGCGCCGGTGAGGATGTCGCCGCCGAGGAAGTTGGGGTTGGCCGCCTCGAGCTCGGCCGGGGTGCGGACGGAGCGGGCGACGATGCGGTCGCGGAGGCCGGGGGCGAAGCGTTCGATCTGGTCGAGGACCGTCTCGGTCGCGTCGCCGTCGTAGCCGCTGGGGACGTGGGCGTAGGCCCAGACCGGGTGCAGGTCGCCCTTGGAGCGCTGGGGGTCGGCGAGGTACTGCTGGCCGACGAGGACGAAGGGGCGCTCCGGCATCCGGCCGCGGTTGATCTGCCCCTCGGCGTCGGCGAGTTCCTCCAGCGTCCCGGCCACGTGCACCGTCCCCGCCCGGCGCGCCGCCTCCATCGTCCACGGCACCCCGCCCTCGACCGCGAGGTCGACCTTGAAAGCGCCGGGGCCGTGCTTGTAGCGGCGGTAGGCGCGGGCGATCCGCGGCGGCAGGCGGTCCCCGGCCACCTCCAGCGCCCCGCGCGGGGCGAGGTCGAGGACGACGACATCGGCTGGCGGCAGTTCGTCGAGCGAGCGCACCCGCCGGCCGGTCTCGATCCGGCCGCCGTGCTCGCGGACGACCGCCGCCCAGGCGCCGGCGAGAGCGACCGAGCCTCCTTTCGCCACCGGCCAGCCGTAGGCATGGCCGGAGCAGACGAGCGCCATCCCGATCGCCGAGCTGAACGGGCGGTCGAGGCGGGCGTAGGAGTGGGCGGCGACGCCGCCGAACAGGGCCGCCGCCTCCGGGGTCCCCAGCGAGCGCCCCAGCACCGTCGCCGGCGCCAGGGTCGGCAGCCCGAACCGCACCAGCCGCAGCGGGTGGCGCGGGAAGTGGAGGAGCGGGTGGTAGATGTCCGCGGTCAACTCCTCGTAGCCCTCCGAGGGCGCGCCGAAGACCCGCCGCCACTTGCCGCCGGCCGCGCCGAGGCCCGCCGCCGTCTCCTCGACCGAGCGCAGCATCACCCCTCCCCCGCCCCCGTCCAGCGGGTGCGCGAGGTCGACCTCGGGCCAGGCCCACTCGAGCCCGTGGCGCTCCAGCCCAAGCCCGGCCACCGCCGGCGAGGAGACCGCCATCGGGTGGGTGGCGCTGCACTCGTC
>JALYWY010000080.1 GCA_030852475.1 Actinomycetota bacterium
CGCCGGCCCCTCCCCGCTGTTTGGCCGCCGAGTCCTCCCCCGGCTCCCCCAGCGGGTTGTCCCTAAAGAAGTTCCTAAGCCGCTCGACCTTGGCAACCGCTTCCTCCATCTGCTCCTCGCCAAAAGCCAGCGGCTGCCGGTAGTGCCCCGAGATCAGATACGCGACCACAGCCTCGCGTCCGTACGTATCCAGTGCCTTCGACAGCTGGAAGATGTTCCCCTCGGATTTCGACATCTTCGCCGCATCCGTCTCGATCATCCCGTTGTGCATCCAGGTTCGCGCAAACGGCCGCCCCGCCCCCTCGGACTGGGCGATCTCGTTCTCGTGATGGGGGAAGACGAGGTCGGATCCACCGCCGTGGATCGCGAAGCTGGCGCCGAGCTCCTGCTCGGCCATCACCGAGCACTCGATGTGCCAGGCGGGCCGCCCCGGCCCCCAGGGTGAGTCCCAGCTCGTGTCCTCGTCCGGCTTATGGGCCTTCCAGAGGGCGAAGTCGAGCCGGTCCTCCTTCAGCGAAGCCGAACCGGCGTCCTCGCCCTGGTCCATGTCCTCGGGACGGCGGTTGGAGAGCTTGCCGTAGTCGTCGAAGCTGCGCACGCGGAAGTAGACGTCGCCGCCCGACTCGTAGGCGTGGCCGCCCTCGACCAGCTCGGCGATCAGGGAGACGATCCCCTCCACCGTCTCGCTGGCCAGCGGCTCGGCGTCCGGGCGGCCGAGGCCGAGGCGGTCGGTGTCGCCGAAGTAGGCGGCGGTCATCTCCTCCGCGAACTCCTCCGAGCCCTTCCCCGCCTCCCGCGCCGCGACGTAGATCTTGTCGTTGATGTCGGTGACGTTGACGACCAGCTTCGGCCGGTACCCCTCGGAGCGGAGGAAACGAGCGAACAGCGAGAAGACGACGAAGGGGCGCGCGTTGCCGATGTGGATGCGGCTGTAGACGGTCGGGCCGCAGGCGTAGATCCCGACTTCCTCGGAGTCCAGCGTCCGCAGCTCCCCCGTCAGGGTGTCTTTGATCCTCACCTCCCGCATCGCGAGGCGAGGTTAATTCACCTGACTAAAACGTGCGGTAGCCGGCCGTCGAGGCTTTGGAGTCGTTGCCGTTGCGCAGCCACGAAGGTGCAACCTCCTCGGCGGCCGCCTGCGCTTCCCGCTTGGCGCGGCCGACGCTGGCCTTGATCTCGTCCTCGGTCGCTTCGCGGACGCGCTCCTCACGCCGCTGCGCCTGCACGCGAATCCGGTCGGACTCGGCTCGAAGCTGGTCTTCGGCGCGGGCGCGGGCGGCCTCCTCGGCCTTGCGCTCGACCTTCTCCATCAGCTGCCGGACGCTCTCCTCGGCTTCCCGCCTCACGTCCTCGGTCCCCTCCATCACCCGCCGCTCGATCTCGGTCTCGAGCTTGACGGCCGCCTCGTGGGACTCCGCCGCCGCGGCCTCCGCTTCGGCGGCTCGCTGCTCCGCCGCCGCGATCCGCTGATCGGCCGCGGCCTGGATCTGCTGGCGCGCCTCCTCGAGCTTGACCTTGAGCTCCATCTCGGCCGCCTTGCGTGCGTCGGCGATCGCGCTCTCCGCTTCGGCCCTGGCCTCGGCGGCGGCCCGCTCGGCGGCCGAGCGCGCCTGCGAAGTCTGGGCGACGATCTCCTCGCGCTCCTGCTGCGAGCGCTGCCGCAGCTCCTCGAACGCCTTCTCGGCCCGGTCGCGCGCGGCCTCGGCGGCGGCGGCGCGGGAGTCAGCCTCCGAACGCGCCTTGCTCTCCGCGGCGATCCGCTCGCGCGCCTCGGCGGTGACCTTGCGCAGCGTCAGCATCGCCCGCTCCTTGACCTGGCCTTTGACCGCTTCCGCGCGCTTCTCGGCCTCGGCGACGCGACCCTCGCTGACCCGGACCCACTCCAGCGCCTGGTCGGCCACGCCACGCATCGCGCGCGTCGCCTCCCCGACCTGCTGCAGCTGCCTGGCTGGGTCGCTCATCCCCGCGCAAACTACTACGGGCGCCGGAGGCCAACCCCCGGCTCTGAAAACCGAAAAGCGCTCTAAGCGGACTTCTGAGCGTCGCGGGCGCGCAGGTCCTTCTTCAGGACCTTGCCGGTGGCGTTACGCGGCAGCTCGTCGAGGAACTCGATCTCGCGCGGGCTCTTGTAGGAGGCGAGGTTCGCCTTCACGTGCGCGGTCAGGTCCTGGGCGGAGATCTCGACCCCGCTGCGGACTACGACGAAGGCCTTGAGCCGCTGGCCGAACTCCTCGTCCTCGACCCCGATCACCGCCACCTCCTCGACCGCCTCGTGGTCGGCGAGCAGGTCCTCGACCTCGCGGGGGAAGACGTTCTCGCCGCCGGAGACGATCATCTCGTCGTCACGGCCGTCGATGAAGAGGCGGCCATCTGGGTCGATGTGGCCGACGTCGCCGCTGGAGTAGAGGCCGTCGATCATCTCCTTGCCACCGCCGCCGGTGTATCCCTCCATCGCCATTTCGTTGCCGACGAAGATGCGGCCGACCTCGCCCTGCGGCACCGGCTTGCCGTTCTCGTCGTAGAGGCAGATCTTGGTCCCACGGGGCGGTTTGCCGGCGGTGCCGGGCGCGGCGCGCAGGTCCTCCGGGGTGGCGACGGTCGCGTAGGCGACCTCGGTGGAGCCGTAGAGGTTGTAGACGTTGTCGCCGAAGCGGTCCATCCAGGCGATCGCCAGCTCGCCCGGCAGGGCCGAACCCGAGAGCGAGGTGATCTTCAGCGAGGGCAGGCCGTACTTGTCGAGCGTCTCCTCCGGCAGGGTGAGGATGCGCTGGACCATCACCGGCACCGCGGCGAGGACGTCGGCGCGGCTCTGCTCGATCGCCTGCAGCGTCTCCTCCGGGTCGAAGCGGCGGCGCAGCACCATCGTCGAGGCCGTCGGCAGGCTCATCACGAAGTGGAAGAAGCCCCAGGAGTGGAAGAGCGGGGCCGCGATCATCATCGTCATCCGGCTGCGGAAGGGGATCTTGTCGATCAGCGAGGCGATCGGCATCAGCCCTTCGGGGCTGGAGCGCTGGGCGCCCTTGGGGGTGCCGGTGGTGCCCGAGGTGAGGATCACGAATTTGGGCTTCTCGGGCGGCGGCTTCAGGTTCGACTCGTCGCCGCCCTCGATCAGGCTGTCGAGCGTCGGGCCCGAGGCCGGGCCGTCGCACCAGCCGACGATGCGGGTGATGGAATCGTCGACGTCGGCGAGCAGGTCGGTGAACTCCTCGTCGTAGACGAGCGCCTTCGGCCCCTCGCGCTTGGTCACCTCGGCCAGCTGCGGGCCGGCGAACATCGTGTTCAGGTAGAGCGCGCTGGCGCCGAGCTTGGCGGACGCCAGGGTCGCCTCGATGAAGCCGCGGTGGTTGCGGCACATCACCCCGACCCCGTCGCCGGGGCCGATCCCCATCTCGGCGAAGGCATGGGCGAGGGCGTTTGAGCGGCGGTGCAGGCGCTCCCAGGTGAGGGCGCCGCGTTCGTCGACGATCGCCAGCTCGTGCGGGTAGTGGACCGCGGCGGTGGTGACGCCGGTCGCCGGCGAGGCTCCCCAGCGCAGGAAGGTGGCGCCGATCTTCAGCGCCTTGTCCGGGCGCATCAAGCCGACGATCCCCGCCTCGCGCAGGACCTTCCCCTCGAACCTCAGGTCGGCGAGCGAATTCTTCACACCCGCCGAGTTGCCTTTTGCCTTGGCCATTCCGCCGGAAGCCTATTCGGTATCGACGCTTGCGACCGCGATGCAGGCGATTCCCTCGCCGCGGCCGACGAAGCCCATGCCCTCGTTGCTGGTCGCCTTGACGCTGACGCGGGCCGAGGTGGCCTCGCTGAGGATCCGCTCCATCTCCGCCTTGTAAGGAGCGAGGCGCGGCCGCTCGCAGACCAGGGTCGCGTCGATGTTGACGATCGGGCCGGCGATCGTCCCCACCACGGTGCGCAGCAAGTCGATCGAGTCGGCGTCCTTCCAGGCCGGGTCGTCGTCGGGGAACATCGAGCCGATGTCGCCGCCGCCGGTGGCGCCGAGCAGGGCGTCGATCACCGCGTGGGTGAGGACGTCGGCGTCGGAGTGTCCCTCCAACCCCTGCTCGTGCTCGATCTCCACCCCGCCGAGGACGAGCCGCCGGTCGGGGGCGAAGCGGTGGCTGTCGTAGCCGAGGCCGACCATCGTCAGCGGACCCGGTTGCCGAGCGGCGCGAGGCTCCGCTGGCGCTGCTCGAAGACGCATATCTCTCCCACCCCCAGCTCGTCCAGGAACTGAACCGCGCGGTCGTATTCGAAGCCGACCTGCTCGGGGAGGTGGGCGTCGGAGGAGAGGGCGAACACCGCCCCGGCTTCGACGCACATCTCGGCGAACTGACGCGACGGGTAGAGCTCGCCGACGGGCTTGCGGATGCCGGCGGTCGAGACCTCGACCGCGATCCCGCTCTCGGCGATCGCTTCGACCGCGGGCTCGTAGAAGGCGCGCAGGTCGCGATCGGGCAGCGGCCGGGCCCGGCCCCAGACCTTGACCAGGTCGGGATGGGCAAGGATGTCGTAGAGGCCGGAGCGGGCGCAGACCGCGAGCGCCTCGAAGTAGCGGCGCCAGATCTCGTCGGCGTCGCCGTCGCCCTCCCAGACGTCGAAGCCGTCGTGGTCGACAGCCGCGTCGCCCTCGCCGATGAAGTGGACCGAGCCGACCACGTAGTCGAAGTCGCGCGCCTCCAGCAGCGAGGCGACCCGCTCCTCGGCGCCGGGCACGTAGTCGCACTCGATCCCCAGCCGCAGCGGCGTGCCGCGGACGAACTCGCAGTAGGCGTCGACATCGTCGACGGCGTTTTCGACCCAGAGCGGGTGGCGCCAGAGGTCGAGCGCCTGGCGGAAGCGGTAGACGTGCTCGGAGACGCCCAGCTCCTCGATTCCCGCCTCGGCGGCGGCGGCCAGGTAGCGGTCGACGTTCTCGGCGGTGAAGTAGCGCTCGAAGGTGGTGCCGTCCTCGTCCGGGCGCAGGTGCAGGTGGTAGTCGGTCAGCATCGATTCGAGCCTACCGACGGGGCTGAAGCAGCAACTCCGCGACCTGAAGGTCGAGCGGCGTCGTCACCTTCAGGTTCTGCCCTTCGACCGGGTGGATGAGGACGGTCCCCCCCGCCTGCTCGACCAGCATCGCCTCGTCCGTCGCCTCCTCGGGCCGCTCGGCGGCGACCAGCGCCTCGCGCAGTGCGTCGGCGCGGAAGACCTGCGGCGTCTGGGCGGCCCAAAGCTGCGACCTGTCCTCGGTTGCCTCGATGACTCGACCGCCGCGCTTGATCGTGTCGGTGACTGGTGCGGCAGCGATCACGCCGGCCGCCTCTGGCTCAGCGTCGAGGTCAGCGACGAGCGCCTCGACCAGCTCCGGCGTCAGCAGCGGCCGAGCGGCGTCGTGGATCGCGACGTAGTCGGTCTCCACCGCCTCCAGGGCGTTCGCGACCGATTGCGCGCGCGTGGCGCCCCCGGCGACGACGGCAAGGTCGTCGTCGGCGTCGACGTCGCCCTCGTGCCCCGGCGGCGCCGCGACGACGATCGCGCCCACCGAGCCGCACGCCCGGAAAGCGTCGAGGGACCACTCGAGCATCAGCCTTCCTGCCAAGGGCACGAAGGCCTTCGGGCCGCCGGCTCCGAGTCGCTCCCCGGAGCCGGCGGCCGCGATGACTGCGGTGACTGCGGGCTGCTTACGCAGCCGCGGTGGCGGCGAAGCGCTCCTCCAGGAGGCCATCGAGGTATTCCTCAGCGCCCTCCTCGTCCTTGTCGAGCGCGTACATGAACTCCGAGGCGAGGATCTTCTTCGCCCGGGTGTACATCTGCTTCTCTCCAGTGGAGAGGCCCTTTTCCATCTCACGGATGGCGAGGTTGCGAACGACCTCGGCCAGCTCGAAGACGTCGCCGGTCTTGATCTTCTCGCGGTTGTACTTGAAGCGCCGGTTCCAGTTCTTCGGCATCTCCGAGACGTCGTCGGTGAGGACGTTGGTGACCTTCTTGATTTCCTCCTCGTCGATGACGCGCCGCAAGCCCGCTTTGCCGGCGTTTTCGCAGGGCACCATCACGGTGAGCTCGTTGTGGAGGATTTTGATCGTGAGGTATTCACGCTTCTCCCCCATCAGCTCCCGGGTCTCTTTGGTCATCACCAGGCCCGCGCCGTGATGCGGATAGACAACCTTGTCGCCCTCCTCGAAGTCGCAGACGTACTCCACGTCCTCGAAGACAGCCTCCACAGTGGCCTCGTCTAGCTCGGAAATCGGTGACTCCTTTCGTTGTTTCGACGGCGAGTGGGCCGTCAGCTCTGCAAGTACCGGTCGACCAGATCGACCTCCTGGAGCCGTCGCAGGCCCTCGCGGATGTCTTTGGCCCTGGCGGGGCCGACTCCGTCGACGGCGGCGAGCTCTTCGTCGGAGGCCGCGAGGACCTCGTCGAACCCGCCCAGCTCCTGGGTGATCTTCTGAACGACAAGCTTGGGAATGCGCGGGACCCGGCCCAACACCCGGTATCCGCGCGGCGCGACCGGGAAGTCCAGGGTGTTGACCTTGCGGTCGTAGCCGAGCAGCTCGGCGAGGCGACCGAAGTCGAGCACGTCCTGGTGGGGCATCCGGCCCAGCGCCTGCAGGACCGCGGTCAGGTTCCCCTCGGAATCTTCGACGCTGTAGTCCCGGATCAGCGCGGTCTTGTCGGCGGCCACGCCGACCATCGTCTCCTCCAGCTGCATCTCGATCAGCCGGCCCTCGGTGCCGAGCTCGACGATGTAGCGCTCGACCTCGACCGCCATCCGCGTCACCAGCTCGGCCCGCTGGAGGACGGAGAGGGCGTCGTGCAGGACGACGCCGCCGTCGAACTCGAGCTGGGTCAGCCGGGCGGAGACCTGGTCGAGGCGCTGACGGTACTTCTCGAGGGTGGCCAAACCCTGGTTGGCTTTCGCCAGCACCGCGGGGATGTCCTGAAGGATGTACTTGGTCCCCTCGACGTAGAGGGAGACGACGTCGCGACGCTGGGAGATCGCGATCACCAGCGCGGTCGTCTGTTTGGAGACGCGCTCGGCGGTGCGGTGGCGGGTGCCGGTCTCCGAGCTGAGGATCGTCGGGTCCGGCATCAACTGGACGTTGGCCCAGGCGATCTTCGTCGCCTCGCCGTTGAGGACGATGGCGCCGTCCATCTTCGCCACCTGGTAGAGCATCGCCGGCGTGTAGTCGACGTCGAGCTTGATCCCGCCCGAGAGCAGATGGGAGATGTCGTCGAGGTCGCCGACGACCAGCAGGCCGCCCGTCCGCGAGTGGACGATGTTATCGATCCCCTCACGCAGGGCACCGCCGGGGGCAACTACGTCGAGAGCTCGGAGGAGTCGGGGATCTTGGCGTTCTGAAAGCTCTTGGAGCTCATCCCCAGACAAAGAAGGCATCACTTAGGAGGATGGCAAATTTCGCTCTGGAATGCGGTCTGGGGATCTCCTAGTGGACAGGTCGGATAAGCGTTTGTCAAATCGCAGGCGCCTAGAGGTGAAAGCGCCTGTGGTGCATGTGGTGCTGGGGGTCTCCTTCGGCGGGTTCATCCGGGTCGCGGACGTAGGCCCAGGTGAGGGCGGTGCCGAGCGCGCAGAGGGCGACCACCACCCAGGTGGAGCCGGCGATCGCGGCGGCGAAGGAGTGGCCGTCGCCGAGCAGGGCGTGGAAGACGGCGCCGACCGCGGCGAGGGCGACGGCGCCGGCGAGGACGCGGTCCATCGCCAGCACCCCGGAGGCGATCCCCACCTTCTCGCCGGGCATCGCCGCCATCGCCGCGGTGGACATCGGCGCGTAGACGAGCCCGAGTGCGATCCCGAACAGCAGGTAGCCGGCGAGGAGCAGGCCGTAGGGGCTGTCGGCCTCGACCCGGGTGAGGACGAGCAGGCCGGCGGTGCCGCAGAGCATCCCGGCGGTCATCAGGCGGCGGGCACCGAAGCGGCCGATCAGGCGGCCGGAGAAGGGCGAGACGAAGACCATCGGCGCCGTCACCGGCAGGATCATCAGGCCGCTGAGGATCGGCGAGTGGTCGCGCACGTCCTGCAGGTACTGGGGCTGGAAGAACATCACCGCCCAGTAGGAGCCGACCAGGGCGAAGGCGGCGGCGCTGGCGCCGAAGTAGGGGCCGTTGCGGAAGAGGGCGAATTCGACGATCGGCTCGCGGACGCGGTGCTCGATCGCCCAGAAGGCGAGCAGGGAGAGGAGGCCGGCGAGGGCGAGTCCGAGCACCGCCTCGGCCGACCAGGCCTGCGACTGGATCAGGGCGAGGACGATGGCGGTCAGCCCGACGCTGAGCGCCGCCAGCCCGGTCCAGTCGATCCGGGTGCCGGCGCCGGGGTCGGTCGACTCCGGCGCCTGGGTCAGGATGATCGCGATCCCGAGGGCGAGGACGGGCAGGTTCATCCAGAAGATCACCCGCCAGTCGAGTTCGATCAAAAGGCCGCCGGCGAGCGGGCCGATCGCCAGCGCCACCGCCGAGACCGCCGCCCAGATCCCCAGCGCCCGCGGCTGCTCCTCGGCGGGGAAGACGTTGCAGACGAGCGCCAGCGAGAGCGAGAGCATCGGCGCCGCCCCCGCGCCCTGCAGCACCCGGCCGAGGATCAGCATGTCCTGGTCGCCGGCGGCGCCGGAGACGACCGAGCCGGCGGCGAAGAGGACCATCCCGGCGAGGAAGACGCGCTTGCGCCCGAACATGTCGCCGAGCCGGCCGGCGGTGACGACGAGGACCGCGATCGTCAGCAGGTAGCCGTTCATCACCCACTGCAGGCCCTCGGCGCTGGCGCCGACGTCGTGGCGAATCTCCGGCAGGGCGAGAGCCACCACGGTGGAGTCGAGCATCAGGACGAAGAGGCCCGCGCAGGCGCCGGCCAGGGTCCACCACTTGCGGTTCACGCGCGCAGACTACGAGGCGATCAGGTCGCGATGGGGGTTGATTCCCCAGCGGTCGCCGACCGCGGCGAGCTCGTCGGTGAGGGCCCAGCGGTCGGGCCGCTCCTCCCCCTCGTGCTCGGGGTTGGCGCCCTTCAGGACCATGGAGCCGGTGTTGTCGCCGATCGCGCGGATCGCCTCGACGTCTTCGGGGCTGAGGCGCTGCTGCGCCGGCAGCGCCGCCAGCTCGGCCCGCTTGTCCTCGATCGTCCGCGCCTCCGGGCCGATCTCCTGGATCAGGGTCGGGGCGACGGAGGCGACGGCGGGATGGCCGAGATTCCACTGGCAGGCGAGCTGCATCAGGGTCAGCTCGGCCCGCTCGGCGTAGGGCCGAAGCCGCTCCAGCTTCTCCAGCCCCGCCTCGATCCAGCCTTCCGGGCGGAACTTGCGGTGGTCGTGCCGGGCCATCTCCATCCCCGAACGCACGTCTCCCCAGAAGAGGCCGCCGTAGTCGACGACCCGGGTCAGCACCTTGACGTCATGACGGTCGGCGGCCTCCAGGCAGAGCTCGCCTGGCCAGGGCTCGAGCGGGTTCAAGATGACCATCGCCCAGTCGATCCGGTCGCCGAAGCGCTCCAGGCAGTCGATGAGGTCGAGGGTGAAGCCGTTGGCGGGACCGGGCGCGACCCCGATCATCGACGCCAGCCCCGCCTCCCGCAGCGCCGCCATCCCGTCCCAGACCACCTCGCTCGAGTAGCCGATCCGATCGGGGTTGTGGAGCAGCAGCAGGTCGAAGCGATCGGCCCCGATCCGCTCCAGGCTCTTCTCAGTCGCCATCCGCAGATAGCCCGCGTACTCGTCAGGGCCCCGCAGCCGCGGGTCGGTGAAGCGCGGAAACCCTTTCGGCCCTTCCCGCTCCCCCTCGTAGAAGTCGTGCCCGACCGCCCCGATCAGGCTGTAGTCGTCGCGAGGCACCCCAGCGAGCGCGCGCCCAAGCACCTGATCGGCCTCGCCCTGCCCGTAGGCATCCGCAGTCAGGACGGTCTCGATCCCACCCCCCGGCCGCAGCAGCGCCTCCAGCCGCTCCTCCTCGATCTTCTCGCCGAAGTGCAGGTAGCGCCCGCCGCTCCAGGTGCCGATCGCCGTACGACCAGGCTCTCGCATCCGCTGACCCGGTTAGTTCTGGCTGGCGTCGCCGGAGGGCTCGGAGCCCTCGTCCTCAGACCCGCCGTCGCCCTCGTCCTTCTGGGCGCCGACGCCGACCTTCTCGCGCTCGGGCTCGGCTTTCGCCTTCGGCTTCTTCGGGGCGATGATCTCGAGGTCGAGCGGTTTGTCTTCCTGGTCCCCCTCGGGGGTGCGGGAGACCATCACCGTCG
>JALYWY010000160.1 GCA_030852475.1 Actinomycetota bacterium
TGGTCGTGTTGCCGACCGCGTCGAGCGGATCGGTGACGTTGCGGACGTCCTCCGGCAGCTCCGCCATCTCGGCGATGCCGCCGGCGTTGTCGGTGATCGGCCCGAAGGCGTCGAGGGCGACGATCAGACCGCAGAGCGAGAGCTGCGCCATCACGGCGATGCCGATGCCGTAGATGCCGGCGAGCTCGTTCGCGGCGAGGATCGCCAGGGCGAGGACGAGCGCCGGAGCGGCGGTCGACTGGAAGCCCTGGGCGAGCCCCTGGATGATGTTCGTCGCGTGGCCGGTCTCGGAGGCCTTGGCGATCGTCTTCACCGGCCGGAACCGGGTCGAGGTGTAGTAGTCGGTGATCACGAACAGCAGGGCGGTGACGACGATGCCGATCACCGCGCAGAGCCAGAGGTCGAGCACGTCGACGCTCGCGGCGGCGGCGTCGCTGATGCCGACCCGGAGCGGTTCGTCCATCAGCCACTCGGTGATCGGGTAGAAGGCCGCGACCGAGATCAGCCCGGAGACGATCATGCCGACGTACAGCGCGCCCTCGACTTTGTCCGATTTGGTGCGGACGCAGAGGGCGCCGATGATCGAGGCGATGATCGCGACGCCGCCCAGCACCAGCGGGTAGATCGCGACCTCGCGGGCGAAGTCGGCGTTGAAGCTGAGGACGCCGAGCAGCATCACCGCGACGGAGGTGACCGCGTAGGTCTCGAACAGGTCGGCGGCCATGCCGGCGCAGTCGCCGACGTTGTCGCCGACGTTGTCGGCGATCACGGCCGGGTTGCGAGGATCGTCCTCGGGAATCCCGGCCTCGACCTTGCCGACCAGGTCGGCGCCGACGTCGGCGGCCTTGGTGAAGATGCCGCCGCCGAGACGGGCGAAGACCGAGATCAGCGAGCCACCGAAGCCGAGGCCGATCAGCGCGTCAACCGCGTCTTTGTCGTCGACGCCCCCCAGCACCAGGGCGCCGTAGTACCCGGCGACGCCGAGCAGCGCCAGGCCGACCACGAGCATGCCGGTGACCGAGCCGCCCTTGAAGGCGACGTCGAGCGCCGGCGGCACGCCGCCGCGGGCGGCCTCGGCGACGCGCGAGTTGGCCCGCACCGAGAGGTTCATCCCGATGAAGCCGGCCGCGCCCGAGAGGACGCCGCCGATCACGAAGCCGAGCGCGGTGTGCCAGTCCTGCAGGATCCACAGCACGACGGCCAGCGGGATGGCGACGGCGGCGATGATCGCGTACTGGCGGTTGAGGTAGGCCTGGGCCCCCTCCTGCACGGCGCCAGAGATTTCCTGCATGCGGTCGTTGCCTGGGGATTTCGCCAGCAGGCGCTGAGTGACGAGAAGTCCGTAGATGACGGCGGCGCCGGCGCAGACAAGCGCGACGACCACCCCGTAATCGGTAAAGAAGTCGGTCAAGTTCCTATTCCTCCGGTGGTTTTAGCGGCGCGGGAGTCTATAGACGAAAGCGGCGAAACCGCTTTCCAGACGCGCCTAGGCGCGATCGGAGGCCTTTGCCCCCGCGTAAGTACGCCGCGTCTCAGCCACCGCATCGCGGTAGATGTCCTCGATCGAGGCGCCCGAATCGAGCGCCTCGCGCGCCCGCTGGGCACCGTTGCGCTCCGGCAACCGCGGGTCCAGCCCCAGCTGCGTTCGCGCCGGCTCGGTCCAGACCAGCACCTGATCGAGCAGCGCCCGCGTCGGCACCTCCTCCCCGCGCCGGAAGTCGACCATCCGCCCGCCGGCGCCGTAGCGGATCGCCCGCCAGAGGTTCTCCTCGATCTCGCGATCGGCCAGCGGCGCCCCGCGCCCGTCGTAGCCGAGCTCGTCGTAATCGAGCGCGGTCTGGGCGATGCAGGCGGCGATCAGCTCCGCCAGCGCCAGCGACTCGTCCCCCCGCGTCTGCGCGTCGCAGATCCGCACCTCGACCGTGCCGAAGCTGTGGTGCGGGCGCACGCTCCACCACAGCTGCGTCGACTCGACCACCGAGCCGACCCGCTCCAGGGTGTCGACGAACCCCGCGTAGGTGCTCCAGTCGCGGAACGGCGAAGGGACCCCGCAGCGGGGGAAGGTGCGGGTGAAGATCTCGCTGCGGACGCTGTGCAGGCCGGTGTCGCGGCGGTCGAGGAACGGCGAGTTCGCGGAGACCGCGAGCAGCAGCGGCAGCAGCTCGCGCAGCCAGTCGCAGACGGCGATCGCCCGGTCCGCCCCCCGGATCCCCATATGGAGGTGCAGGCTCCAGGTGTTGTTGCGCTGCGCCACCCAGCCGAGTTCGCTGCGGAGCCGGTTGTAGTGCGGGGTGTCGATGATCCGCTGGTCGAGGTAGTCGGCCCAGGGATGGGTTCCCATCGCCGCCAGCGTCAGCTCCATCCCGTTGACCGCGTCGAACAGCCGCGCCCGCCGCTCGCGCTGGCGCTCGGCCGCTTCGGCGAAGGTCTCCGAGCGCCCGGAGCGGATCTCGATCTCGGAGGCGATCAGCTCCCCCGCCGCCGACTCCGCCAGCACCTCGTCCTGCTGACAGGCGGCGAAGACGTCCTCGAAGCGGTGCGCGAGCTCCAGCGTCCGCGGGTCGAGGATCGCGAACTCCTCCTCGAGGCCGATCGTGAAGTCCTGCGAGGACTCGAACTTCTCGCGGGCGAGATCGAGGTCGAGAGGCAAGGCAGTGGACCCCGCTAGGCGAGGTAGAAGTAGAGCGCGTAGAGGAGGTCGACGGCCGGGCTGGAGGTGTGGACGGTCACCTCCGGCGGCACTTGAAGCAGCTGCTCGGAGTAGTTGAAGATGATCTTCACCCCCGCCTTGACGAGGCTGTCGGCGACGTCCTGGGCCGCCTCGGCCGGCACTGCCAGCACCCCGACGACGATCTCCTCCTCGGCGACGACCGCCGGCAGGTCGCCGATGTCGCGTACGGCCAGCTCGCCGATCTGGTTGCCGACGACGCTGGGATCGCTGTCGAAGACCGCGACCACCTGGAAACCGTGGTCGGCGAAGATCGAAGAGGTCGCGATCGCCTGGCCGAGGTTGCCGGCGCCGAAGAGGGCGATGTTGTGCTGGCCCGAGGTGCGGAGGATCTTGCGGATCTCCGAGACCAGCGAATCGACGTTGTAGCCGACCCCGCGCTTGCCGAACTTGCCAAAGCCGGAGAGGTCGCGGCGAATCTGGGTCGGGTTGATGTGCGTGTACTCCGAGAGCTCCTGTGAGGAGATCGTGTCCCGCCCCATCTTCCGGGCCTGGGTCAGGACCTGGAGGT
>JALYWY010000060.1 GCA_030852475.1 Actinomycetota bacterium
GAGCAGAGTCCCCCTCCCACCCAGCAAGTAGGAGGGGGACTCTGCTCCTCACCCCGTAGCCGCTTCGCGCAACTGAGCGATCTCGTTCTCCGAAAGCCGCCGCACCTCGCCCTCCTTCAAGTCCCCAAGCCTCAACGGGCCAAAAGCGATCCGCCTTAGCCCCACCACCTCGTTCCCGACCGCCTCCAGCATCCGGCGCACTTGGCGGTTGCGGCCTTCGCGCAGGACCACCTCGATCTCGCGGTCGCCGAGCCGCCTCACCCGGGCCGGCGCCGTCAGCCCGTCCTCGAGCTCGACGCCCTGGCGCAGGCGCTCGAGGTCGTGGTCGGCCAGGAGCGAGCGGAGTCGCGCCCGGTAGGTCTTCGGGACTTCGTAGCGGGGATGGGTGAGGTGGTTGGCGAGCTCGCCGTCGTTGGTCAGCAGCAGCAGGCCGGTCGAGTCGGCGTCGAGGCGGCCGACGGGATAGAGACGGGCGTCGGTCCGCACCAGGTCGACCACGGCCGGGCGGCTGCCCGGCTCCCGGGCGGTCGAGACGACCCCCGCCGGCTTGTTGACGATCCAGACCTCGCGCGCCTCCACCGTCACCGGGCTGCCGTTGACGCGGACGTCGTCCCCCGCCTCGACGTTCCGGGCGGGATCGGTGACCACCTCGCCGCCGACCGTCACCAGGCCCTTGGCGATGATCTCCTCCGCCCTCCTCCTCGAGGCGACGCCCCCGTGGGCGAGGAACTTCGCCAGCCTCACGGCTCTGCGCGTTGTTCTCCGGCCTTCAGCAGCCGCTCGCGCAGCTCGCGCTCGTCCTCGGGGCTGGGGTCGAAGCGCGACGGATCCGGCAGCTGGTCGAGCCCGCTGAGGCCGAACAGCCGCTCGAACAGCTCCGTGGTCTTGAAGATCGCGGCGCCGAACTGGGAACGGCCGGACTCTTCGATCAGGCCGCGCTCGGCCAGGCTCTGCACCGCCGACTCGGAGGTGACCCCGCGAATCCGGGCAACCTCTGGCCGCGTCACCGGCTGCAGGTAGGCGACGATCGCCAGGGTCTCGGCCTGGGCCTGGGTCAGCGGCGGCGTCCGCGGCTTCGACAGCAACCGCCGGGCCGCCTCCTCGCTGCCAGGGTCGCTGGCGAGGGCGAAGCCGCCGGAGACCTCGCGCAGGACCACCCCGCGCTTGCCCTCGGCGAGGTCCTCGCGCAGCAGCTCGATCGCCTCCTCCACCTGGCCCTCGGTCGCCTCGGTCGCCATCGCCAGATCGGCGGCGGAGACCGCCTGCGGCGAGAGGAAGAGCAGCGCTTCGACGGTGCGGGAGAGGTCGCTCATCCGTTCTTGAATACCTCCGCGGTCGGCGCCACCTTCTTGACCCGGATGGGTCCGAAGGCATGGTCCTGCTCCCAGGTGATCTCACCCTTGCGATAGAGCTCCAGCAGGCCGAAGACGGTGACCGCCTGGGTGAGCCGGTCCTCCTTCCCGAACTCCTCGTCGAAGTCGAAGCTGGAGCGGCTGCGAAGGACGTCGCGGAGGGCGCGGAGGCGACGCTCGAGCGAGACGGTCGGCCTGATGTGGCTGATGTCGACCTCTGGCGGCTCGGTCAGCAGGTCGCCGAGCGCCGTGCCCAGACGGTCGGGGTCGTAGACGGCGGTGGCGGCGTCGACCGCGACGCGGCGCAGCTCGGCGGGCAGCGGCGCGGAGCGGTAGAGATAGCCCCGCTGGCTCTCGAAGCGGTCGGAGAGCACCTTGGAGGCGTCGCTGTAGCGGCGGTACTCCAGCATCCGCGCCAGCAGCTCCTCCACGGCCTCCTCGGGGCTGAGGTCCTCCAGCTCTTCCTCGGGGCCGGGGAGCATCAGCCGCGACTTCAGCTCCAGCAGGGCGGCGATCAGGACGAGGAACTCGGTCGCCACCTCCAGCTCCAGCTCGCCCTCGCGCTCGAGGTGCTCGACATAGGCGACGACGACCTCGCCCAGCTGCAGGTCGAGCAGGCTGACCTCCTCGCGCAGGACGACCGCCATCAGCAGGTCGAACGGCCCGGCGAAGACGTCGAGGTCGAGATCGAGGTCGAGATCGGCGACGGCCACGGAACCAGAGTAGAGCGGGGACGGGACGGCCGCGCCTGGTTTTCTCGCGATTTGGGGCTAAGTGGGCTTGAAGCCCATGCGCTCGCGCACGTCGGCGAGCACCGGCGCGGCGATCTCCCGCGCCTTCTCGGCGCCGCCGGCGAACACCCGCTCCAGCTCCGCCTCGTCGGGCCGCAGCTCCGCGTAGCGCTCGCGCACGGGGTCCAGGTATTCGACCACCGCCTCGGCGACGGCCTTCTTGAAGTCGCCGTAGCCGGCACCCTCGAACTCCGCTTCGACCGAGGCCTGGTCGCTGCCGCGGGCGACGGCGAGGATGTCGATCAGGTTGGTGATCCCGGCCTTCTCGGGCGAGCGGACGATCTCGCGCCCCGAGTCGGTCACGGCCGAGCCGAACTTCTTGCGGACCACGTCGGGCTCGTCGAGGACGAGGACGGTCCCGTTCTGGGTCCCGCCGGTGGTCGACATCTTCCGTTCCGGCTCCTGCAGGTCCATGATCCGGGCGCCGACCTCGGGGATCCGCATCTCCGGCACCACCAGCGTCTCGCCGAAGCGCTCGTTGAAGCGGCGGGCGATCTCCCGCATCAGCTCGACGTGCTGGCGCTGGTCGTCGCCCACCGGCACCTCGGTCGCCCGGTAGGCGAGCACGTCGGCGGCCATCAGCACCGGGTAGTAGAAGAGCGCCGCGGAGGCGAGTTCGCGGTCCTTCCCGACCTTTTCCTTGAACTGGGTCATGCGGTTGAGGTCGCCGTGGGCGGTGACCGAGGAGAGCAGCCAGGTCAGCTCGGTGTGCTCGCGCACGTCGGACTGGCGGAAGAGGACGCAGCGCTCGGGGTCGAGGCCGGCGGCGAGGAGGATCGCGACGGTGTCGTAGACGCGCTCACGCAGTTCGACCGGGTCGTAGGCGACCGAGATCGCGTGCAGATCGACCACGCAGAAGATCGCCGGCTCACCGCGATCCTGCCCTTCGACGTACTGGCGAATCGCCCCGATGTAGTTGCCCAGGTGCTTGCGCCCGGTCGGCTGGATGCCCGAGAAGATGATCGGCTTCGCCATGCGGCCCGCAGCCTACGCGGGTTTCGGCCTCGTCGTCAGGCGCCGAGAGCCGATCACTGCCTACTCTGGAGCGATGCTGCTGCAGTTCGACCTGATCATCTGGCTCCTGAAGTCGCCCCAGACCCCCCAATCCTTAGCGGGCGGCCTGCACGCAGGCGGGGAAGTAGTGCGAGAGGTGCTGGATTCGCTGCAATCCGAAGGGCTGCTCAACGAAGCTGCGGCGCTCTCCGGCACCTCCTGGAGCTCGATTCCGCGGCTGTCGCCGGAGGCCAAGGAGACCTACCAGCCGATCCTGGACCGGACCGAGGGCCTACGCCCCGACCAGGTCGTCCTAAACACGCT
>JALYWY010000189.1 GCA_030852475.1 Actinomycetota bacterium
TCGCCGACGCCGAGCGCAACGCCCGCCGCAACAAGATCGAGAACGCCCACTTCATGGCCGCCAACGCGCGCACCGGGGTGCGGCCGCTGGTCGAGAAGGCGGGCAAGCCCGACGTGGTGATCGTCGACCCGCCGCGGGCCGGACTCTCGCAGAAAATCGTCCGCCGGGTGCTCGAGTGCGAGGCGCAGAAGATCGTCTACGTCTCCTGCAACCCGACCACGCTCGCACCCAACGCCGTCCAGCTCACCGAGGCCGGTTATAAGTTGGCGCGCGTGAGGCCCGTCGACATGTTCCCCCAGACCCCGCACATCGAGTGCGTCGCGCTTTTCGAGAAAGCCGCGGCGGGTAGTTCGTCCTGACGATGAGCCGGGCGTTTGGCGTAGCGGCGGGGCTGGACCCGGAGGTGGCGCGGCCGCTGGCGGCGCGCTGCGCCGAGCTCGGCTACGAGTCTGTCTGGTCGAACGACCACCCCGGCGCGAAAGGCCTGGGCACGCTGGCCGAGTTCACGGCCGCAGCGCCGGACGTCGAGCTCGGCGTCGCCGTGATCGCCCTCGACCGCACCCCGCCCGAGCAGATCGCCGCCGACGTCGAGGAGTTCGGGATCGACCCGGCCAGGCTCTGGCTCGGCGTCGGCGCCGGCTTCAACAAGAAGCCGCTGACGGCGATGCGCGAGGCGCTGCCGCAGCTGCGCGAGCTGCTGCCCGGGGTGAAACTCGTCCTCGCCGCGATGGGGCCGAAGATGTGCGAACTCGCCGGCAGCTCCTACGACGGCGTCTTCTTCAACTGGATGACGCCGGGCTTCGCCGCCGGCGCCCGCGAGAAGGTCGAGGCCGGCGCCGCCGATGCCGGCCGTGAGACGCCGCGCGTCTTCGGCTACGTCCGCACCGCCGTCGGTCCCGACGCCGCCGAGCGCCTGGCCAAGGAGGAGTCCTTCTACCGCGACCTCCACAAGGGCTACCGCGACCACTTCGACCGCCTGGGTGAGCCCGAGGGCACGGTCGGCGTCGCCGCCCCCAACGCCACCGCCGCCCAAGACGCCCTCGCCGCCTACCGCGCCCTCGACACCATCGTCGTCCGCGGCCTCGCCTCGGCCAAGGTCGAGAAGATGACCGCCCTGGCCGAGGCCGCCGCTCCCCAGTCCTGACGCCCCGGTCGAACTCAGCGCGCGCTGATTTGAGGACCCCAGGGGGGTCGAATTCAGCCTGCGCTGAATTCGACCGTTCGGGGTAGACGGTGAGGGACCGCAACCGGACGGAGGAAACGAGCTAGTGGATCTCAGAAAACTCGCCACCAAAGCAAAAGACACGATCGACAAACGTGGAGGCGTCGAGAGCCTCAAAGCCGACGCCGAGGAGCTGAAAAAGGTTGCCAAAGGCAGTGGCAGCCTCAGCGACAAAGCCAAAGCCGCCGCCAAAGCGCTGAAAGAGCCGGGCGCGAAAGCGAGCGAGGGCGAAATGAAACCCGCCCAGGGCGCCGGCAACCCAGGCGACACCCCGCGCAAAGGCGGCCCGCCGCACGAGTAGGAGCGATAGCGCCTGTGAGCGGCGGGATAGCATCACCGTAGATGTTGCTGAGCGGCAGGGGGTCGAGGGCGGTTCTCGCGAGCGCGGCGTTGCTGGCCGCGCTCCTCCTCCTGGGGACGAGCGCCCTCCACGCTCGCGCGGCAAGCACCGAAGCGGAGGCCGACTTCTGCCAGCTCCAGGAGCTGCCCGACTACACGGCGCCATTCGAGCGGATGCCGAACCTGCGCCAGCCGTCGGAAAGCGGCCAGATCGGGTTCGGGCCGAAGAGCCTCCGCCTGAGCTCGCTACCCACCCTCGTGTTCGGGGGTGGAGAGGTGGGGTTCTCTCTCAGCCTCCTATTCGGCCAGGAACTTGGCCTCCCCTGGAGCGCGAAAACGAGTCTGGTCAAGGTCAACGGCAACGGTCGCCCAATCGGCAAGCCGCGCCGCTCGGTCGAGCGGGTGGGCAGGCTGCAGGCCCCCGAAGGGGACAGCTTCCGCTTCCAGGTCCCCGACGTTCCGGCCTTCTATCGAGGGACGATCGTCTTCCACGGCGCTTCGGGGCAGAAGCTCGGGAGGTTCAGCTCCTACTACCGCGTCATGCGCTCGACCCAGGGGCCCCGGCTTCGCCTCAACGCCTCCGCCTATCCCCATGGATCGGTTGCTCTAGCCCGCGTCGAGAACTTCGGAACCATTCCCCTCACTTATGGGGTGGGATACAGCATCGAGCGCCTCGAAGGTGCAACCTGGGTGCCGGCGCCGGAGAGCCCGAGCGGGCCAATCATCCTGATCGGCCTCACCAGCCCGCCAGGCATGAGCGGCGGTAGATGCCTGTACTTCCGCATCCCCGACTCGATGCCAGCGGGCCGCTACCGGATGGTCGTGGACGTAAAGGAAGATCCCCCCTTCAGGGCGCCGAGAGAGCGGGTCGAGCTGACCCTCACCGCCGAATTCGACGTGGTCCCGTAGCGGCGGCCAGACCTTTAGGAACCCCTAAGGCGGCGCCCGTTAGGATGCGCCGCCCATCGCCGCCGAAGCTCACATAGACCGCCCGCTGGCGCGCACCGTCGGCAGCACGATCTTCATCAGCCGCTGGCTGCAGGCGCCGCTGTACCTGGGCCTGATCGCCGCCCAGGGCGT
>JALYWY010000219.1 GCA_030852475.1 Actinomycetota bacterium
CGGTGGTCGTGCCCTGGCCGATTTTCGCTTTGTTGCAGGCTTTTTCAGCCGCTTTGGTGTCGCGCGACTGCAGCTGGCCGGAGCTGCACTTCGGCAAGCCTTTGACGTTGATGGTGCCGTTCTTGTCGGTTTCGACGATCGTTTCTTTCAGCGCCGGCGGATGCGTGCCGTCTTTGGTCGCAATTTTGCCGGAGGCCGTGAGGCTGATCGGGGCGAGTTTGTTTTTCGGCAGTTTGCTCGGCTTGAACTCACCGTCGAAGGTGAAGATGAGGTTGCCGGCTTCCACCGTCACCGGTTTGGCGCCGGTGGCGATGCCCGCCACGCTGACGGCAATCAGGGCCGCTAGGGCCGTCGTCAACATCAGGTACTTACGCATATCCCTATATCTCTCCTTTGCGGCCTGCCCGGATGGGTCCGATGCCGTCGGAACTTGATGGAACGTCTCTCCAGCGGGTCAAACTACCACCCCCGCCTTCTTCGTAAACCCGCGAGTGGGGGAAAAGGAGCGCTGACAAGTCCTTACGAGCGGAGTTTGGCGAGCCGCGTCAGCTCTCGTTCGGCGAGCGCGCGCTCGGCTCCCAGGAACGGGAGCGTGACCCAGAACATCAGGTCCGGGAGCCGGCTTGGGAGCCGCGCAGCGGCGCCGTGGAGGATCTCGCTGTAGAGCAGCTCGTTGATGCCCCCGGCGATCGCGATCGAGGTGATGCCCGGCAGTTCCACGGTGGCCTCGGAGCGGCCGGACTCGAGGAATCCGGTGAACTGCCGCAACGCGGCGTCGCGGCGGGCGAGCGCCTTCGGCCCTGCGGCAAGCACCTCGACGATCGCGAAGCGCGCCTCGTCCGGATGCCGGGAGAGATGATCGAGCAAAGCCTCGAGCGCCCCTGCGATCCGCTCGGCCCATGGCGCTCCGGCCTTCGACTCGAAGCCGTCGGTCACGTCGCCGAGCAGGTTTTCGAGCAGGACGTCGTAAGCGGCGAGGAAGCAATCCTCCTTGCTGTCGAAGAGCTCGTAGAAGGTCTTCCGCGAGACGCCGGCGACGCCGATCACGTCGATGACCCGAGTCTCGGGATACCCGCGTTCCGAGACGACCTCGATCATCGCCTGGTGGATGCGGTTGCGCTGAGACTCGGTCACCGCCTCCCTCGACAAACCGTGCCTTCCACGGGGCAGCCGCTCATTCACCCGAGGTGAGCGTCTATTAGAGGCCACTTACAGACTGTAGTGGAGACGAACCACCACTCGGAGAAGTTTGCCCTAAACTGCCCGGCATGGGAGAGAAAGGGAGGATCGCCCGGTGGCTGGTGCTGCTCGCCTTGGCCCTTGGCGCGATCGGTTGCGGCGAGGAGGCGAGCACGGTCGCCGGCTCCGACGAGACCACTGGCGAGGAACGCCTTTTTCCGCATATCAAAGGACCTTCCCGCGAGTTCCTCGTCCCCGGTGGCGACAATCTCGTCCAGACCTTCGGCGAAGAGGCTTCGGCCGCCGAAAGGGAAGAAGCCTCGAAGGTGATCCATGCCTGGATGAAGGCCCGCGTCGCTGAAGACTGGGTGACCGACTGCCGCTACCTCTCACGCAAGTACAAAAAAGCCTTGGTTTGGGAAGACGCCTACCAGGTCTCGGAAGGAAAAGTAAAGACCTGCCCGCAGGCTTTGGAGTACTTCGGGGACGCCGCCTCGGGGACCTCGGGGGAAACGCTGACCGGTCCGATCGACAGCCTCCGCGTCAAAACGCCCGACGAAACCGAAACCGAATGGCAGGCCTTCGCCCAGTGGCATGGGCCTGAAAAAGACTGGGTCCTGCCGCTTGAAAGGGAAGGGGGCGAGTGGAAGGTCGCCATCGCCGGTCCCATCGACCGGCTGAAATAAGCCGCTTCCCTGGCTAACGATCCAGCCAGATCGACTGCTCGCGGTCGGGCCCGACGCCGACGAGGCGAACCGGGACGCCGACGAAGTCCGAGATGAAGCCGAGGTAGTCGCGGGCCTCCCGCGGTAGGTCATCGGCACTGCGGCAGGCGGCGAGGTCGGCGTCGAAGCCAGGCAGCTCCTCGTACTCCGGAGTCGCCGAGTGCAGGATCGACTGGTGGTAGGGGAAGGTGTCGAGCTCCGCCCCTTCTTTGGAGCGGTAGCGGACCGCCACCCGCAACGGCCCGATGCCGCTGAGGACGTCGAGCTTGGTGATCGCCAGGGCGTCCATGCGGTTGAGGCGGACCGCGTAGCGCAGCGCGACCAGGTCCATCCAGCCGCAGCGCCGCCGCCGGCCGGTGGTGGTGCCGAACTCGTGGCCGCGCTGGAGCATCTGCTCGCCGACATCGTCGAAGAGCTCGGTCGGGAAAGGCCCGGCGCCGACCCGGGTCGCGTAGGCCTTGGCGATCCCCCAGACCTCGTCGATGTCCTTCGGCCCGATGCCCGCCCCGACGCAGGCCGATCCGGCGATCGGGTTGGAGGAGGTGACGAAGGGATAGGTGCCGTGGTCGAGATCGAGCAGGGTCGCCTGCGCGCCCTCGAAGATCACCGTCTGCCCTGCGTCGAGAGCGTCCCAGCAGAGCCGCGCGGTGTCGGCGATGTGGGGCTCGAGCCGGTGCCCGAAGTTGACGTGTTCCTCGACCATCGTGTGCAGGTCGAGACGAGGGTCGGGAACGGCGGCGGGGGTTTCGCTCGGCTTCGCCTCCTCGCCCGCCTCCTTCAGCTGTTTGCGGCGCTGCACCGAGAGCTCGCGCAGCGCCTGCTGCTTCGGCTCCAGCGCCGCGCGGATCTTCGTCCGCAGGATCTTCTCGTCGAGCAGATCCTGGACCCGGATCCCCAGTCGCAGCGCCTTGTCGGCGTAGCAGGGGCCGATGCCGCGTCGGGTGGTGCCGATCGAGAGCTTGCCCAGCTTCGTCTCGCCCGCCGTGTCGAGCAGCACGTGGTAGGGCATGATCAGGTGCGCGTTGGCGGAGATGCGCAGGTTGTTGACGCCGATTCCCGCCCGTTTCAGCCCGTCGATCTCGCCGAGCAGCACCCGCGGGTCGACGACGACCCCGTTGCCGATCACGCAGGTCTTCTCCGAGTGGAGGATGCCGGAGGGGATCAGGTGGAACTTGAACTCCTCGCCGCCGCGGACGATCGTGTGGCCGGCGTTGTTGCCGCCCTGGAAGCGGACGATCGTGGTAGCCCGCTCGGCGAGCAGGTCGACGACCTTCCCCTTGCCCTCATCGCCCCACTGGGCCCCGACTATGACCACTCCTGGCATGCCGTCGGGGATTCTGACGGTTTAGCTGGCGGCGCGGGCTCGGTAGCGGTGGTCGGAGCCCATCAGCGGCCAGGGATCACCGCAGATCTCGACCAAGCGGGAGATGGTGCGCCGGCCGATCTGGTCCTCGAGTTGCTGCTGACCCTCGGCAACGATTTCCCCCTCGACGTTGCTCGTGATCAGCATCGGCCGCTGGTTCTCGTAGCGCTCGTTGACTACCGCGTAGAGCTGCTCCACCACCCAGTCGGTACGACGCTCGGAGCCGAGGTCGTCGATGTAGAGGAGGTCGACCGAGGTGACCCGATCGAAGAACTGGGCGTAGGCGTTCTCGGTTTCGGCTTCCTGGTAGGTCTGGCGGATCCGGGTCAGGAGCTTGGGCGCGAAGTAGATGCCGACGGACTTGCCAGCCTTCAAGGCTTCGGAAGCGATCAGCATCCCCAGCGTCGTCTTGCCCGTGCCGGTGCCGCCCATGAACCAGATGCCTTTTCCTTGCGCGAGGTTCTCGTCGAGGTTTTCGACGTAGCTTCGCGCTGCTTGCACCGCCTGTCGGGCGGCAGCCATGTCCCGCGTCATGTCGGAGACCGGCGGCCGGTCGAAGGAGACACCGCGGTAGCGGGCCGGAATCGCCGAGGCGACGCCGCGGCTGCGGCCGCGGTTGAGCCGCTCGGCACGGCACTCGCAGGGGCGGGCGACGTCTTCGGGGCCGAGGATCCAGCCGGAGCCGTCGCAGACGCCGAGCGGGCAGGCCTGTTCGCGGAAGGGCTCGGAGCGGGCGATGGCGGGCATCAGAAGTCAGGGCCCACCGCGGCGGCGTCCTCGAAGGGAGGAGAGTCGTCGACGGGCTGCTCGATCGGCGGTTCGTTGTGGGCGTGGTCGGCGAATTTGGGGTAGCGGTCGAGGAAGACCAGCTTCCTGGTCCCGATCGGGCCGTTCCTGTGCTTGGCGATGATCAGGTCGGCCAGGCCGTCGGGCTCCTCGTCGGGATCGCGGTAGTAGTCCTCGCGGTAGAGGAAGGCGACGACGTCGGCGTCCTGCTCGATCTGCCCCGACTCGCGCAGGTCGGAGAGCTGCGGCTTCGGCGGCGTCCGCTGCTCGGGCGCGCGGGAGAGCTGCGAGATCGCAACCACCGGCACCTCCAGCTCGCGGGCGAGGATCTTCAGCCCGCGGCTGATCTGACCCACCTGCTCGACCCGGTTGGCGCGGTGGTCGTCGGAGCGCATCAGCTGGATGTAGTCGAGGATGATCAGGCCGAGGCCGCCGCGCTCCTGTTCCTGGGCGTGCAACCTGCGCGCCTTCGCCCGCAGGTCGAGGATGCCGAGATCGGAGGAGTCGTCGAACCACAGCGGCGCCTCTTCCAGCTCGTTGCAGGCGCGCAGGACCTTCGGCCAGTCCCGTTTGGAGACCTGGCCCTTGCGCAGTTTGTCGCCGGAGATTCGTGCGCGGCAGGCGATGAAGCGCTGCGCGAGCTCCACCTCCGACATCTCGAGCGAGAAGAAGGCGACCGGCTGCTGCTTCTTGACCGCGACGTTTTCGGCGATGTTGGCGACGAGCGCGCTCTTGCCCATCGCCGGGCGAGCGGCGACGATGATCAGGTTGCCGGGCTGGAAGCCGCCGGTGACCGCGTCGACGTCGCGGAAGCCGGAGGGGGTGCCGGTCAGCTCGGTCTCGCCGGTGGAGAGCTTCTCCAGCCGGTCGACCTCGTCGTGGAGGATCTCTCCGAGCATTTTGAAGTCCGAGGCCTGCTCTTTGTGTGCGACCTCGAAGAGCAGCTTCTCCGCCCGCTCGGAGAGCTCTCTCGGCTCCCCCGCGCGCTCGTTGACCCACCCCTGGATCTCCTGGCCGGCGCCGAGCAGCCGTCGCAGCAGCGAGTTCTGCTGGACGATCTCCGCGTAGTGCTTGGCGTTGGCGGCGGCCGGAACTTTCGCCGCCAGCTCGGAGACGTAGTGCCTGCCGCCGGCCTCCTCGATCTTGTTGCGCTGGGTCAGCGCCTCGCTGACGCTGAGCTCGTCGACGGGGTTGGAAACCGCGTAGAGGTCGTGGATGACTTCGAAGATCAGCCGGTGCTTGTCGAGGTAGAAATCCGCCGCGTTCAGCTTCACCTCGTCGATCACCCGCGTCAGCGTCGGCTCGGCGACCAGCATCGCTCCCAGCACCGATTCCTCGGCCTCGATGTTCTGGGGTGGGACGTGGGTGGAAGGAGGCTGCGGCATCTAAATCAGTGTGGCTAGGGGGGAAGACGAGAGAAGCTAGGCAAACCTAGACAACGAGGAGGGGCTCCTGGCGAACCTCATCGATCTCGCGGAAGACAACCGGGGTATTTGCGCCCAAGACCTCAGCTGATTACGTCGCTCAGGACAGCGGCCGTCAGCTTGAGAGGGCGCTCCGGAGAAGAGAGCTCCGTTTGCTCTCTTAGGTAAAGCTCAACACCCTCTCCGAGAGACTCGAAGAGTTCGTTCAGGTCATGACCAGAGGCGAAGCAACCCGGAAGCGCGGGCACGTCGGCCCAGTAAGAGCCGTCTTCTAGCCGGATGTTGGCAGTGATCTCCATCTGCAGACTGACCTTGCGATTCATCTTAGACCCGCCGGTTTAAGAATCGCCGCCGTCAAGCCACGGGAATAATCGCCACCTCGATGGGCCGGGAGCGTGATCGGCCGCCTGCCCTCTTTAGTCATCTTCACCTGGTGCTTGCCTCCCGTTGCGCGGTCCCAGCCGTTGTCTTCCAGCAACCGGATCGCCGACTTCTGGTTGAGCGTCTTTCGCACAACCCGATCGTCAATAGATGGATTTGACACGTGGTGCGCGGAATGTGAAATTCGTGAGGCTAAAGCCGCACGAAGGGGTGCTCAGCTACCGGCGGTTCCGAAGGAGAGCTGGTGGTGGGCCGCGGGAATCAGGCCCTCCTGCTCTTGGCGTCGCTCGCCCCGGCGGAGCATGCGGAGGGTGAGGATGGCGATGCTGAGGATCGCGGTCGCCCCGAGGCTGAGCTGGATGCTGAGGAGCCCTTCGCGGGACCAGTAGACGTCGCGCAGGTCGAGGAGGAGGGCGGCCTCGTCGAAGGTGAGGCCGATGCCGGCGCCCATCGGGATCGCCAGTCGCTGCTCGACCTCGTCGTTGTCGGTAAGCAGGGCGGCGGTGCCGGAGCTGAAGGCGAGCAGGATCCCGGGGACGAAGTGGTGGATGTGCCGGCCGCCGACGTTGACGTTGCGGAAGGGACCGCGTTCCTCGCGGATCGCCCAGGTCGAGAGGCGCACCAGGGCGAAGGAGCCGAGGAAGCCGGCGAGGAGGTTGAAGAGCACGGTTTCGTAGCGCGGGGCCTCGGTGTAGCCGCGAACCGCGACGCCGACGGTGTCGGCGGCGGCGGCGGGAGCGGATTCGAGCAGCTCTTCCGGATCGTGGGCCTCGGCCGCACGGCGGGCGAGCATGCGGCTGAACTGGCCCGCGATCACGGTGCCGGCGGCACCGAGGGCAATAGTGGCGAGCCCGACCGTTGCCCGCTCGGAGCGAACCCAACCGGACCTGCGACGACGGAGGTGGACTACTTCTCCTCGCTGATGATCGTCTTGACGGCCGCGGTGGTGCCGTCCTTGAGCTGGATCTCGACCATGAAGGTGCCGAGTTCGCGCAGCGGCTGCTCGAGTTGCACCTGTTTTTTGTCGACCCGCAGGTCGCGAGCGTCGCGCAGCGCGTCGACGATCTCCTTCGGTCCGACCGAGCCGAACAGCTTGCCGTCCTCGCCGGCGCGCTGGTGGATCGTCAGCACGGTCTTGGAGAGCAGGCCGGCGGCTTCGGCTTCCCGCTCCGCGCGGGCTTCCGCCGCCTTTTCGGCAGCGGCCATGCGACGTTTGGCTTCCTCGAGGGCGCCGGCGGTCGCGGGTTGGGCCAGCTTGCGCGGGATCAGGTAGTTGCGCAGGTAGCCGGGGGCCACGTCGACGACGTGGCCGCGCTCGCCGAGGGACTCGACGTCCTGCAACAGGATCGCCTGCGCCATCAGCGCTCTCCGACGTAGGGAAGCAGGGCGATTTCGCGCGCCCGCTTCACCGCCACCGAAAGCTGTCGCTGGTGGCGGCGGGAAAGTCCGGTGACCCGGCGCCCGCGCGTCTTCCCCTTGTCGGAGAGGAAGCGTCGCAGCAGGTTCAGGTCCTTGTAGTCGACGACCTCGGAGTTGACCCGCGTGTATTTGCGCGGACGGGCTCGGTCGGCGCCGCGCCTGCCGCCGCCACGCCGTGCTCCGCCTCGCGATGAAGACTCGTTTGCTCGTGCCATCGGCGGCGCATGGTACAGGCTGATGAGGTCCAGAGGGCGTCAGGCAAGGACGCAGGGAGCGCGGCGTGCTCCGCACGCAAGCGACCGAGGACGCCGCATGACGCCCTCTGGGGCCATCAGGACTAGAAGGGGATGTCGTCTTCTGAAGCGGCTCCGGTGTTCGCCGGGGCGCCGCCGAAGTCGGACATGTCGGCGGGGACGTCGCTCTGCGGGGGGGCGAAGCCGCCGTTCCCTCCGCCGCTGTTGCCGTTGCCGCCCCCGGAGCCGTCGCGGGAACCGAGGAACTGGACGGTGTTGGCGATGATCTCGACGCTCTGACGTTTATTCCCGCCCTGGTCCTCCCACTCGCGCCAGTCCAGTCGCCCTTCGACCGCGACGGGCCGCCCTTTGGAGAGGTAGTTGGCGCAGTTCTCTCCCTGCGCCCCCCAGACGGTGACGTCGAAGTAGTTGGGCTTGTCGACCCAGTTGCCGCTCTGGTCTTTGCGGCGGCTGTTGACCGCCACCCGAAGCTTGCAGACGGCGGTCCCACTGCCGAGATGACGCAGCTCCGGATCCCGGGTCAGGTTCCCGGTGATGACCACCACGTTCACGTTCGAAGCTGCCAATGCACTCACTCCCTCTGGATTCGCTTATCTGGTTCCAGTCTAAGGAGGCAACCGGCTCGACTCTCCCCCTTGAAGCCAAGCATTCCCGCAAACAGCGGGAGGGGAGAGATGACTTACTCGTCTGAGGCGTCGCCGGGGTCGCCGGCATCGCCAGAGTCGCCGCGATCATCGCGGGGACCCTGGGCGCTCCGCTCCCGCGGCCCGGGGGCGGCGGTCACTGCGGGCGGGACGATTACCGGTGCGCTGGGATCGACCTTGAAGATGCGGAAGCGGAGGACGCCGTCGGCGATCTTCAGGTTGTGGTCGAGCGTGTCGAGCAAATCGCTGGGGGCCTCGAACCGCAGCCAGCGGTAATCCGCCTCGGTGCGATGGTTGATTTCGTAGGCCATCTTCCGCAGGCCCCAGGTGTTCTCGTGTTTGAGGCTGCCTTTGGCTTCGATCTGGCCACGGGCCTCTTGCGCCAGCGCGTCGCGCGCGGGCGCATCCAGTTGGGGGTCCAGCATCAGGACCAGCTCGTATTCGCGGGGTGCGGCCAAAACGGCGAAGGACTATAGCGGCGAGGTGGCGCCGGAGGACGGCCGCTCCGGCTCTAGTGCGGCGCGAACTCTTCGGAGCCGTCGCCGGTGGGAGCGGGAGCGGGCGGCGCCGTTGCCGGCGCGGGCGGTGGAGGCGGTTCGTAGGGGATGGCTTCCGGAGCGGGCGGCAGTGGCGCTGGGGCGACTGAGGCGGGGCGCGCAGGCCGAGGGGGCTTGAGTCGATGCTGCGGGCGCCGGTGCGGCTTGCTGCCGATCACCGCCCTCGCCGGACCCAGTTCGACGGCGGGCTCAGGGGGCGCCGGCGCGGGTTCTGGCCGAGGCGTCGGCCGTGGCAGCCCCACGTCTCTCGCCAGCGGTGGTGGCTCCGGCGGCCGCAGGAGACCCGGCAGCGCCTGCAGCGCCAACAGGACGACCGCAGCGGTTGCCGCCGCTTTCGCCACCCCGGCCCATCGCACTCGAACTCTCCGCACCTCTCCTCAAGGCGCGGGGCGGCCGAGTTCTCCCCCCTCAGGCGGCGGCGGAGCGGACGGCTTCGATGTCCTTCAGCTGATCGTCCACCCAGTCGCCCGGATTGTGGGAGAAGATGATCTGCCGCAGGCCCTCGGCTCGCCGGCGCTTCTCCTCCGGGTCCATCGTCAGGGCGCGGTGGATCGCGTCGGCCTGCTCCTGGATGTCGAAGGGGTTGACCGAGATCGCGTAATCGATCAGCTCCTGGTGGGAGCCGGTGTTCTCGGAGAGCATCAGCACGCCGTCGCGCGTGTTCACCGCCGGCGCCTCCTTGGCGACCAGGTTCATCCCGTCGAAGAGCGAGTTGACCATCAGCAGGTCGAAGTGCTTGTAGCGGGCGACCGCGTCGTAGAAGTTCTCGTAGATCTTCAGGTCGATCGGCATCCAGTCGGTGGTGCCGTGGCGGT
>JALYWY010000087.1 GCA_030852475.1 Actinomycetota bacterium
CACGAGTAGTCAGCCCTGGAGGGTGACGAGGCGCTCCTCGGTGAGCTCGCGGACGGCGTAGGCCGGACCCTCGCGGGTGTTGCCCGAGTCCTTGACGCCGCCGTAGGGCTGCTGGTCGGCGCGGAAGGTCGGCACCTCGTTGATAAGGACGCCGCCGAACTCGAGCGTGCGGCCGGCCTGCAGGCCGCGGCCGATGTCGCGGGTGAAGACGCCCGCCTGGAGGCCGAACTTGGAGTCGTTGGCGAGGCGCAGCGCCTCGTCGAAGTCGGCGAAGGTGTCGATCGTCGCCACCGGGCCGAAGATCTCCTCGCACCAGACCTTGGCCTCTTTCGGCGGCGCCTTCAGCAGGGTCGGCGCCAGGCAGCGGCCCTCGTCGACCAGCTCTCCCCTGGTCAGCAGCTCGGCCCCGCCGGCAACTGCCTCCTCGACCCACTGCTTGACCCGGTCGCGGTCGTCGGGAGTGATCAGCGGGCCGATGTCGGTCCCCTCGTCGAGCGGGTCGCCGACGGTCAGCTTCTCGACGTTGGCGACGAGGCGCTCGGTGAAGGCGTCGGCCACCGCCTCGTGGACGAGGATCCGCTGGATCGAGATGCAGCTCTGGCCGGCATGGGAGAAGGCGTGCAGCTGGGCTTTGTCTGCGGCCGCCTCCCAGTCGCCGTCCTCGGCGACGATCAGCGGCGCGTTGGAGCCCAGCTCCAGGTTGACCTTCTTGTGCGGCACCTTCGAGCGGATGTCCCAGCCGACCGGCGCCGAGCCGGTGAAGGTGATCGCCTTGGTCAGCGGGTGCTCGACGATCTTGTTGCCGACCTTGGAGCCGGGGCCCGGGACGACCGAGAGCCAGCTCTTCGGTAATCCCGCCTCGACCAGGATCTCGGCCAGCTTCAGAGCCGAGATCGGCGTCTGCCCGGCCGGCTTGAGGACGATTGCGTTGCCGGCGGCGATCGCCGGCCCGAGCTTGTGGGCGACGAGGTTGAGCGGGAAGTTGAAGGGGCTGATCGCGCCGACCACGCCGTAGGGCACGCGCAGCATCACGCCGAGCTTGCCGGCCCCGGCCGGGGCGGCGTCCATCGGCACCGTGCCGCCGGTCAGCTTGCGCGCCTCGACCGCGGAGAAGGTGAGGGTCGAGACCGCCCGTTCGGCCTCCAGCGCCGCCGTCTTCAGCGGCTTGCCGGCCTCGGCGGCGATCGTCGCCGCCAGCTCGTCCTTGTGCTCGGCGACGAGGTGGGCGGCGCGGTCCAGCACCGCCGCCCGCTCGTGCTGGGGGAAATCGGCTTGCTCGAAGGCTTCGTGCGCGGCCTCGATCGCCCGCTTCGCCAGCGCCTCGTCCCCCTGCGCGACCCGGCCGACGACGCTGCCGTCGTAGGGGCTCTTCACCTCGCTCCACTCGCCGGTCGCGGTCCACTCACCGGCGGCGAGGAGCTTGTGGTCGGTGGCGTCCACGTATCCAGAGTACGACTCAGGCATGCAGGCCGCTACTCCCCTTTGTTGAATCTGTTGGCTCAGATATGTCCAAGACCATCAACAGGATCAGCGTCAACACGCTTTTGATCGGCGTTCTCCTCGCCCTCCTCTACCCGGTCACCGCCCAGGCCAGCGTCAGCTGGATCGTCCACGGGCGCGGGTTCGGCCACGGGGTCGGGATGAGCGCCTACGGCGCCTACGGCTTCGCCAAACACGGCAAGGACTACCGCTTCATCCTCGGGCACTACTACCGGGGGACCAGCATCGGCACGCTCGACAAACCCCGGGTCGTCCGCGTCCTCCTCGACATCTCCCCCACCGACGTCGAATTCAGCGGCGCCACCAGCGCCTGCGGCCAGCAGCTAGACCCGGCCCGCAGCTACGAGGCGCACCGCAAGGGGGGCGCGGTGGTCCTGCGCAGCTCCGGCGGCAAACCGCTCGCCAACTGCGGACGCAAACTGCGCGCGGCGGGGCGCGGCAAGATCGCGATCGCCGGGCAGGGAACCTTCCGCGGCGCGCTGGAGACGGTGCCGACCGAAAGCGACGCCGGCTCCCTCAACGTCGTCAACGCGCTGGCGATCGAGCAGTACGCCAAAGGCG
>JALYWY010000227.1 GCA_030852475.1 Actinomycetota bacterium
GATGGAGGAGGTGCTCTCGCGGCGGATGGCACGCTACCTCGACCAGGCCGACCTCTCCCCGCACGACGACAAACGCGACGCCAGCTTCTCCTCCCTACCCTCGCTGATCCTGATCGACGGCGGCAAAGGGCAGCTGGCGGCGGGAGTGCGGGCGCTGCAGCCGTTCACCGAGCGCGGGGTCACCATCGTCAGCCTGGCCAAGCGGCTGGAGGAGGTGTATGTCCCCGGCCGCTCCGAGCCGCTCGACCTGGCCGCCGACTCGGAGGCCTCGCGGCTGCTGCAGCGGGTCCGCGACGAGGCGCACCGGTTCGCGATCGACCACCACCGCGGGCGCCGCGACCGCGGCATGCTGGCGGGCTCGGTCCTCGACGGCCTCCCCGGCATCGGCCCGGCGCGGAAGCGGGCGCTGCTGCAACACTTCGGTACGCCGGAGCGGTTCCTCGCCGCCACCCGCGAGGAGCTCGAGGCGGTGCCCGGCCTACCTGGCAAAGTAGGTCGTGAGATACACGAGCAGCTCAACCGGACCAACTGAGGAGCTGATGGCGGAGCGGGTGGAGACGAAGCTGGAGGGCGCGGGCGGGAACGGCAAGCCCGGCAAGCAAGTGACGCTGGTGGTCATCACCGGCCACTCTGGAGCGGGGAAGTCGGAGGCGATCGCCGCCTTCGAGGACGGCGGCTACTTTTGCGTCGACAACCTGCCGCCGCGGATGATCGCTGGCCTCGGCGAGCTGTTCCGCCATGAGGGCAGTGGGGTGGAGCGGGCGGCAATCGTCTCTGACGTGCGCGGCGGCGAATACTTCGCCGACCTGCTGCAGGTGCTCGCCGATCTTGAGACCGAAGGGCTGCGGCCGATGGTCCTCTTCCTCGAGGCCGACGAGGAGACCCTGCTCGACCGCTACAAGGAGACCCGCCGCCGCCACCCGCTGGCGCCGGAAGGGCGGATCGTCGAGGGGATCCGGGCCGAGCGGGAGCTGCTGGCGCCGCTGCGCGAGCGCGCCGACAAGGTGATCGACACCAGCGACCTCACCGGGGGCGAACTGCGGCGCCAGATCGCCGAGGAGCTGCTGGGGAAAGAAGGCGGCAAGCTCGCCCTCACCCTGCTCACCTTCGGGTTCAAGAACGGCCCGCCGCGCGACGCCGACCTCACCCTCGACGTCCGCTTCCTTCCGAATCCCTACTACGACGACGAGCTGCGGCCGATGACCGGCCTCGACGAAGAGGTTCGCGCCTACGTCGAGTCCGGGACCCAGGCGGGCGAGTTCTACGGTCGGCTGCTGCCGCTGCTGGAGTTCCTCGTCCCCGCCTACGTAGCCGAGGGCAAGAGCCACCTGACGATCGCGATCGGCTGCACCGGCGGCCGCCATCGCTCGATCACGGTCGCCGACCGCATCCGCCGCGACCTCGCCGGCCGCGAGGACGTGATCGTCAGGGTCAAGCATAGGGACGTCGACCTCGGCTGAGGTGGATCGGGGGAGTCCGGAGGAGCCTCCCCAATTTGCGACGGAGGGTCCTCTCCCGTCGCCGGCGCCGCTGGCTAGCTCTGGCGGGCTACCTTGGCGGCTTCGGTGCTGCCGAGGTAGGGCGTGAGGGTGAACTCGACCAGGTCTGGGAGAAGCGGTTCGAGCTCGTCCATCCGGTCGGCGAAGATGCGGCGCGAGATCAACGAGACCATGCCGCCGACCAGCGCCTCCTCGGTCGTCGGCGAGAGGCCCGCGAGGATCTCCTTGGAACGACCCTCGCGACCAGCTTGGAAGTAGGGGACGAGGCTTTGGATGGCCGCGTCGTAGCGCTCGACCACAACCGGCCCCGCCACCAGCGCCTCAACCATGCTGAGGCGAGCCAGAGAAGGCTCGGCGGTGAGGAACTCGAGCATCGCCGCGATCCCGGCACGGATGGCCTGAGGCCACTCCTCCTCCTGGTCGAAAGCGTCGCCGACCTGCTTGCGCAACTCGGTCATCACCGTGTCGTAAGCAGCGACGAAGCACTCGTCCTTGCTGCTGAAGTGCTCGTAGAAGGTGCGGCGCGAGACTGCGGCGTGACGGGTGATGTGCGCGATCGTGGTGCCCGCGTAACCGTTTTCGGCGACTGCCTCGGCTAGGCCCGCGATCAGCCGCTCGCGCTGATTGCGAGCGACGAACTCGCGAGGCAGACCGTGGCGGCCCGGCGGGAGCCGGGCGAGCTCGGGGGGAAAGTCGGGAGACTCGACAGAGTTGACTGGATCACTCAAGAGAACCGACGATACCGATCCGGACGGGTTGGACATGTTTTGGCTAATTGGCCAGTTTTTTGACGTCATATCTTCCTTGCTTTTAGACCGTCTCAGTTCTCTACCCCGCTGGCGCCAGCCAATTCCCGCGCCGTCTCTGCTCCCAGGTAGGGAGTGAGGACGAACTCGACCAGCCCGGGGACCAGTTCGGTGATGGTCTCCGCCTCGGCGGTGACCAGGCGCTGGTAGATGATCCAGAAGACCCCGCCGACAATCGCTTCCTCCAAAGTCTCCGGCAGCTCATCGCTCACCAACGAGACATCGCGTCCAAGTTTGAAGAGGGAGACGAAGGCTTGTTGCGACTCCTCGTAATAGCCGATCGAGGAGGGGCTGACGGCAAGAGCCTCCACCATGCAGGTCTTGGCCAGGGCCGGCTCCTCCGCCACGTACTCGAGAAACGCAGTCAGCCCGGCGCGCACTCGCTGCGGCCAGCTCCGATGGGTTCCGGCAGCCTCCACGACCCGGTTGAGGGCAGTTACCATCGCGTGTTCCTGCGCTGCGAGGAAGCACTCGTCTTTGGAGCTGAAGTTCTCGTAGAAGGTCTTGCGAGCGATTCCGGCCCGCTTGACGATGTCGGCGACGGTCACCGCCCTGAAGCCTTTCTCCGAGGTCTCTTGGACGAGCGCCGAGATGATCCGCAGCCGTTGGTGCTCGGCGATGAACCTGCGGGAGAGCTGCTCTTGGCCGGGAAGTGGACGCGCTGTTGAGTTTGAAGTCACGAACGAAACAGTACCGAAGTCCGATCGCGGGGTTGTCAAAAGCGCCTGACCGGATACCGTTTAGGTACCGAAAGACAGACAGAATGTTTTATTGAACCGATCCGATCGGCGGGGACTTTGACCGGAAAGCGTGAGCGCATCCTCCAGGGGATGCTCGAATCAGTGGGGAGCAAGGGGTACGAGCGGACCTCGGTGCAAGACGTGCTCGACAGCGCCGGCCTCTACAGGCAAGCGTTCTACGACTACTTCGAGGACAAGGAAGACTGCTACCTCCAGGCGATCGATGCCGGCTCCGCCTGGGTAGAGCTGGCGATGCGGGAGGCCGCGGCAGGAGAGGAGGCGGGTTGGCGGAACCAGCTGCGGGGAGCCCTCGCCGGTCTGCTTCGCTTCCTCGACGAAGAACCGGCGGTGGGACGAGCGCTCCTGGTCGAGGTCCACGCAGCGGGCCCGCGCGCGGTCGAAAAGCGGATGGAGGCGATGGAACGGGCGGTGGTGATGATGGACCTGGCGCGCGAGGAGAGCAGCAGCGTCGCCCCCGCGATTTCCGCCGAGGCGATCGTCGCCGGCATGCTCGCGGTCCTCCACACCCGCCTGGCCGCTCAACAGACCGAGGGCTTCGTCCGCCTCCTACCCGAGTTGATGTACCTGGCGGTGCTCCCCTACTTCGGGGCCGACGCGGCGGCCGCGGAGATGCGGGCTGACGCCTTCTGAGCGCTAGACACCGAGGCCGTGGCGCCCCTCGCCGCCGGCGAAGCGGGCCGCTCCCCTCACCGCCACCTCGAGCACCTCGCGGCCCACGCGATGCTCCAGGCCCAAGCCATCGGCCAGCGACAGGCCCGCTCCCTCGATCGCGGCGCGACGGTCGCTCAGCATCGTCTCCTGGGGAAAGGAGGCGATCTGCTCGGCCAGCTCCAGGGAACGCTCGAGGTGCCGCCCCGGCTCGACCATCTCGTTGACGAGCCCGATCTGCCGTGCCTCCTCGGCGTCGACCGCGCGGCCGGTGAGGATCATCTCCATCGCCCGGCCCATGCCGACGACCCGGGGCAGGCGCTGGGTCCCTCCGTCTATCAAGGGGACTCCCCAGCGGCGCTCGAAGCAGCCGAAGACCGAGGTAGGCGTAGCGATGCGCAAGTCACACCACAGCGCCAGCTCCAATCCGCCCGCCAAACACCAGCCGTCGATTGCCGCGATCGCCGGCTTCGACGGGGTGAGCCGGGTGAAGCCCATCGGCCCGGCGGGAGCGTCGACGTCGAGGTCCATCGCCTTCAGGTCGGCGCCGGCGCAAAACGCCTCCCCTCCGGCACCGGTGAGGACGAGGACGCGGGCGGTCTCATCGGCTTCGAACTCTTCCAGGCCCCGCCGCAACCCGCCGGCGGCAGCGGCGTCGATGGCGTTGCGTCGCTGCTGACGATCGATCGTCAGCAGCGCAGCGGCACCCCGTCGCTCGTAACGCACTTCGTCGCCGCTCATCCGAAGATCGTTCCACAGGTTGTCACCCGCTCGCGATCCTGCAGCAATTTGCACTGATTAAATGCTGAATCTGTTGAGGCTTGTCTCGGAACGAATAAGTACTCCGCAGCAGCTCTCGACCCTGGGGCGGCTCGGCGGTTTTACTGCAGCAGAGGCCGAGCGCGGCCAACGAGCCCTCTGGCTCTCCGGGGACGGCTACCGGGCTGCGCTCTTTCACCTGGGCGCGCTGACGCGACTCAACGAGCTCGGCCTCCTGGCCCGGCTCAGCACCGTCGGCGCCGTCTCCGGCGGAAGCATCCTGGCGGCGCTGCTGGCGACCAAGGTCACCTGGCCGCTCCACGGCACCGACCGGGACTGGCCCGAGCAGGTGGCGCGGCCGATGCGGGCGATCGCCCGCCGCAACGTGCGGGCGCGGGCATTCCTCCGCAAGCCCTTCCCCGGCAGCGCGGCCGAGGCGGCTCTCGAGGAGCGCTACGCGCGGGAGCTGGTCGCCGCCCTCGGGGGCGAGCCACGCTGGGGGCCGAACTTCATCTTCGGAGCCTCCGGCTTGACCCTGAGCGGACTGGCCGCCGGCTGGGAGGAGTGCCTCGAATGGGAGATCGACGGTACGGCGCATCCGCCGGGGTATCCCCCGCCCCTGGTCGCGGAGACGATCGCCGCGGTCCGAACCGACCTCGACGCCTTCGGGGAGGCCGAGCAAGCGGTGCTCGAGAACCACGGCTACCTGCTGGCCGACGCGGCCCTGCGGCAGAAGGGGCTGGTGAACTTCGGTGGCATCACCGGGCTGCCACCGGAGCCGCCGCACCCGCGTTGGATGAGCGAGAGACGAGTGCGAGAAGCCCTCGCCGCCAGCTCGAAGCGCAAGGCGGTCGGGCGACTGCGGCCGCGACGGGCGCGCCACGGAGGGCGCTCCCCCGAGTACCGCACCGCCGATCTCGTCCACCTGCTGGAGCGGCACCGGCCGGTGCTGCAGTACGACTCGCTGGAGAACTTCCGCGCAGACGAAGTCGCGACCATTTGCGATCTCGCGCTGCCCGGACGCTGCAACACCCTTCACCGCGCCGACGGGACCCTGATTGCCGCAGTCGAGCCGAGGGGCGAGGAGGCGAAGCTCCACCTCGACTTTCTCGGCGGTCCCGTCTACGCCAACGGCGTCCCGACCCAGCGCGGGGACTACCTCGACGAGTGCGGCGCCACGCAGGCCGCCGACGCACTCGAGCTGTGGCGGCGGCCCGGCAGGGCCGACGTGGTCTACGGCCGCACCCGTCACGACGAAGAGGGGCGGCTCTGGCTGCAGTACTGGTTCTTCTACTACTTCGACGACAAGGGCCTGCTGGGGGTCGAGCAGCATGAGGGGGATTGGGAGGTGCTGCAGATCCGGCTCGGCGAGAAGGGCCGGCCCGACGCCGTGACCTTCGCCCGGCACTCCGATGCCGAGCGCCTCAGCTGGGACCAGGTGAGCCTGGCCGAGACCGACGATGGGCCGGCTGCAGTGGTTTACCCGGCACGGGGATCTCACGCGGCGCTGCCCACCCCCGGCAGCTTCGCGGCGCCGACCGTTCCCGACCACAACGACGGCCAGGGCCTTCGCGTGCGGCCGCGGCTGGAGGTGATCGCCGACGACGGCCCGGGCTGGGTGCTGTGGCCGGGAAGGTGGGGAGCGACCCGGCGGCGGGAGTACTTCGAGGCGAACAGCCCAGGGGGACCGCGCGAGCACTCCTGCTGGTGGGATCCGGCGGAGATGCACCGAGAAGCCAGGCCATGGGGCGGAGCTGCCTCAGGTGAGCCATCGCTCGCCGGCGCCCCGCCGGCGCCGCTCGAGATCGAAGCGCGGCAGGAGGAGAGCCTGGCGGTGATCGGCTACGGCTTCCCCGAACCGAGTGACGGGCAGCAAGAGCCGGTCAAGGTCGTCGCGGCGCCCGTCGAGGCCGACGAACAGCTCGGCGTCGCCTCCTCGTTCCCGGTGGAAGGCAGAGGGGGCTCCTTCGCGCTCGAACTTCCCCCCGACCGAGAATGGCTGGGCGTGCGGGTGTGCGCCGCCTCGAGCCTCGGAGTGCCGGGGCGTACCTTGACCGCCCGCTTTGAGCGAAGCTGAAGGCAGGGAGCGGGCGGGCTAGTCGCCACGCGGGTCACGGGGTTCGCGGCGACGCCCGGCTCCCAGAGAGTGCGCCCCGGTCGCCGGCCGGAAGGGCAGGGCTTCACGGCCAGCTGCAACGGTAGGCGGAGCGGCGGACAAGAAACCGCTGACAAGAGAAAGCGACCGGGGATGGCGCTCGGTGCCTGCCGCGCGCGTAGCCTTCGCGCTCAGAAGCTCGTGGCGCCACCTTCGAGACCCTCACCCGCTTGGCTTCCGCGGGGCCCGGTCTCTCCCGGTCGCAAGGCGAACCTACGGTGCCGCAAGAGCTCTGTCCAGGGGTCTGTCCCAGACGTTTCCGCAAATCCCGGAATAGAAGACGGTCTGACCTTCTAAGAAGACGGTCTGACCTTCGATGTAGGTTCTTCTTCCGATGGAGGGATCGGAAGCGTCCGCGCGGCGGGCGCGGCGCAACGTGGTCCTGACGGCGGCGATCGCCGGCCTCGGCGGGCTGCTGTTCGGTTACGACACCGGCGTCATCGCCGGGGCGCTGCTCTTCATCAAGACCGACTTCGAACTCGGCAGCTTCGCCCAGGGCCTGGTGGTGGCCGCAGTCCCAATCGGGGCGGTCGTCGGCGCCGCGGTGGCAGGGCCCGCTGCCGACACCTACGGGCGGCGGCTGATGATCCTCCTCGCCGCCGCGGTCTTCATCGTCGGCGCCTTGGCCAGCGCCGCGGCGCCGGGCGTGGAGATGCTGGTGATCGCGCGGGTGGTGATCGGGGTTGCGATCGGCCTCGCATCCGCGGCCGCGCCGGTCTACATCTCCGAGATGGCGCCGCCGGAGAGCCGGGGGCGGCTGGTCAGCTTCTTCCAGCTCGCGGTGACGATCGGGATCTTGATCGCCTACCTGATCGGTCTCGCCTTCGACGGGATCGAAGGCTGGCGCTGGATGCTGGGGCTCGGTTGCCTGCCGGCGCTGGCCCTCGCCCTCGGGATGCTGCGGATGCCGCAGAGCCCGCGCTGGCTGGTGATGCACGGCGACGACTACGCGGCGCGGGCCTGCCTGGCGAAGATCCGCGTCGACGACCCCGACACGATCGACCGCGAGATCGAGGAGATCAAGGACAGCCTCGAGGAGAAGCCGGGGGCGTGGAGTGAGCTGCTGCAGCCGGTGGTGAAAGCGGCGCTGGTGGTCGGCGTCGGCCTGGCGATCCTGCAGCAGGTCACCGGCATCAACACGGTCATCTACTACGCGCCGACGATCGTCGAATTCACCGGCGTCGATTCCTCCGCCGGCTCGATCCTGGCAGCGGTCGGCGTCGGCGTGATCAACGTCGTGATGACTGTGGTGGCCCTGCGGCTGCTCGACCGCGCCGGCCGCCGCACGCTGCTGATGATCGGCGTCTCCGGGATGGTCGTTTCGCTTTTCACCCTCGGCCTCGCCTTCGAGGGCGGCGGCGGCAGCACCTTCGACTCGGTCCTGGCGATCGCCAGCCTGATGACCTACGTCGCCTCCTTCGCGATCAGCCTCGGCCCCATTTTCTGGCTGCTGAACGCGGAGATCTACCCGCTCAGCGTGCGCAGCAAGGCGGCGGGGATCGGGACGATGGCGAACTGGACCTTCAACTTCATCGTCTCGCTCACCTTCCTGCTGTTGATCGAAGCGCTCGGCCAATCCGGCGCCTTCTGGTTCTACGCCGGGGTCGGCGTCCTCACCCTCCTCTTCTGCTGGAAGCTGGTGCCGGAGACGAAGGGCAGGCACCTGGAGGAGATCCAGGCGTATTTCGAGGCGCGGGTCAAGTCCTGAGCCGAGCGGGTCCGGCTACCCTCACCGGATGCGGATCGACCAGATCATCGCCGAGCGGCAGCCGACCTTCTCGATCGAGTTCTTCCCGCCGAAGACGGCCGAGGCGACCGAGCAGCTGTATGCGACGGCGCGCGAGCTGCGAGCGCTGGAGCCCGACTTCGTCTCCGTCACCTACGGGGCCGGTGGCTCGACCCGCGACGGCACCGTGGAGATCACGAAGGCGCTGAAGGACGAGATCGGCTTCGAGACGATGGCGCACCTCAGCTGCGTCGGCGAGACCACCGAAGGGCTGGGCGCGACGCTCGACCGGATCGAGGCGGCGGGGATCGAGAACGTCTTCGCCCTGCGCGGCGATCCGCCCCGCGGGCAGGAGGACTTCGTCCAGCCCGAGGGCGGGCTCGGCAGCGCCGCCGAGCTGGCCGAGTTCATCTCCGCCGGCTGGGATTTCGGTATCGGCGGCGCCTGCTTCCCCGAGGTGCACCCGGAGGCGCCCGACCTCGAGACCGACCTCCGCTACCTGAAGACGAAGGTCGATTCCGGCGCCGGCTTCCTGATCACGCAGCTCTTCTTCGACAACCAGGTCTACTTCGACTTCGTCCGGGCGGCCCGCGAGCGGGGGATCGAGGTGCCGATCCTCGCCGGCGTGATTCCCGTCGCCAGCTTCGCGCAGACGAAGCGGATCTGCGATCTCTGCGACGCGACGATCCCGCCGCGGCTCGAAGCGGCCTTCGAGGCGGCGGAAGGAGAGTCCGAGCGGGAGTTCGAGCTCGGCATCGCCTTCGCCGCTCAGCAGTGCGCGGAGCTGTTGATTGCCGGCTGCCCCGGGATCCACTTCTACGCCCTCAACCGGGCACCGGCGACGCGGGCGGTGCTGGGAGCGTTGCGGGCCTCGCGACCGTGGGAGCGCACGCGGCAGGCGTCCCACGCAGCACATGGTTAGAAAGATTTGAATAAGATGCCCTCCAAATGAGTAATGGAGGGGATTGGAATGGGTAAGGGAGGACTTGTCGTAATCGCCCTGGTGGCGGCGTTCCTGGCGATTTCGGGTTGCGGGGGAAGCTCCGAGGGATCGGGCGACGCCGCCCACATCAACGATGAATCGGGCTCGACGAACGATCTGGTCGCGGACGAGCGGACGGGAACTTCTCCGCCGCCGGCGAAACTCACGAATCTGCGCAAAGCGGCAGAAGCGGCGGACTGCTACCTGCTGCTGGGGACCAAACCGGAAAAAGGGAAACAGGTTTCCCCCGGCACTCCGACTCCCAAATACCAAACTGACCCCCCGGCCTCGGGAGACTACGTCGAACCGCCTCACCAGCAGGCGGACGGGGCCTACATGAACCTTGTCGATCCGATCAACCAGCTCGGTGCCCTGAACAACGGGCGGATGACGATCCAGTACGCGCCGGACCTCGACGAAGAGACCCAGCTGGAGCTGAAGGGTCTCTACGACACGATGTACGGGGCGACGCTGTTCTTCCCCAACGACGAGATGCAGTACGCGGTGGCGGCGACGACCTGGACCAACTTCCTCGGGTGCACGTCTTACGACACCCAGAAAACGCTGGACGCGCTGCGGGCCTTCGGCAAGGCGACGTGGGGAAAGCACGGCGGCAACCCGGTGGAGGAGTTCCCGTTCGAAGGGCCCACCCCGGCCGATCCGGAAGAGTCCTGAAGCCCCGGCTAGTCGCCGCGTCGTCGCAAGCTGCATAATCCTGGGTCCGTGGGCAAGGGAGAGCGTGAAAGAGAACGGCTGCGGCAGGAGCGGATCGCAGCCGAAGAAGCGGAAAAGAGCTCCGGCCGCAACCGGCTGATCGTCGGCTACGCGGTCGTCTCCACCGTGGTCATCGCGGTCGCCGTCCTCGCCTTCGTCCTCGTCAGCGGTGGCGACGACAGCAGTGGCGGCAACGGCGGTGGCGACGCCCACATCAACAACAGGCAGGAAATGGGGCAGACCAACGGGGTCGAGCCGGACGAACGAGCCGGCATCGTGCCGGCGGCTGCGAACGCAACCGATCTCAAAGCGGCGGCGGAGAAAGCGGGCTGCGATCTGCAGCTGAAACTCCCCGACGAGGGGGCGACGCATCTTCCGAAAGGCGCGCAGCCGCCCAACTACAAAACCAACCCCCCCACCTCCGGCAACCACGTCGAACCCCCCTATCAGCAGGCGGATGGCGCCTACTCGGAGTCGCCGGATCCGCTCAACGTCGTCCACTCGCTCGAGCACGGGCGACTGGCGATCCAGTACTCGCCGGATCTGCCCGAAAAAGCTCAGCTTGAACTGAAGGGCCTCTACGACACGATGTACGGGGCGTCCCTGCTCTTCCCCAACGACGAAATGGATTACGAAGTGGCGGCGACGACCTGGACCAACCTGCTCGGCTGCGACGAATACAAAGGCGCGGCCACCCTGGACGCGATCCGCGCCTTCGGCAAAGAGACCTGGGGCAAATACGGCGGCGAGCCGGTGGAAGCGTTCACCTTCACCGGGCCGACCCCGGCTGAACCCGACGAACCGTAGGTCCTTGCCAGCCGCCTAACGGCGGTAAGCGGGGAAGAATCCGCCGCCCTCGCGGCCAGCGCCGAGCTGCACGTACTTGCGCTCGTCGCAGATCAGCTCCGAGGTGAGCCAGGGCTGCTGCCGGTTGGCGAAGCCGCGCTTGAACTCCTCCAGGGCGTCGCCGGGGGCGATACCGCCGCCGAGGTTGAGCGGCAGGCCGAGCTCGGAAGAATGCTCGACGAGGCGGGTGACGACGTTCTTCATCGGCGCATCGCGCAGGTGGGAGTCGGCGCTGCCGCTGAGGTAGTAGTGCAGGTAGCCGTCGCTGACGGCGGCGATCGAGGCGGCGGCGAGGGAGCCTCCGGGGGCGGTGGCCAGCGCGAGCCAGGTTTGCTCGGCTTCGAGGATGCGATCGAAGTAGTCGGCACCGAAGAAGTAGTGCGGTGCGGCATCGGTGCGCCGCATCGTCTGCTCGTAGACATCGAGGAACCCCGCTCTTTGCTCGGGCGTCGTCTCCCTCCCAGGGACCAGCTCAAGCGCATATCCCGCCTCAAGGTTGCGACGAACCTGCCGGCGATCACTGGGCCGGCTCTTGGGCGGTAGGTCCGGATCAGCGATCTGGACCACATTCCTCTCCGTGGCATCTGCCAACGGGGCTGGTCCTAACGCGTGACGGATGAAGATGCTGACCAGCCCCGTCCCAGAGAAGTCAATTGCGGCTGGATCGAGGGGCGGGGGGGGCTCCGTACGGACACTTAGAG
>JALYWY010000228.1 GCA_030852475.1 Actinomycetota bacterium
CTGCCGACTGGCGACCACAAAAGCAAACTGCGTGCGGCCGACCTCTGTTGGCAGCGTGAAGCTCGAAGCTACCGAGGAACTTCTCAGCCCTGCGGGAGTTTGGTGCTTGGCGCAAGGCCGTAGCAGTTTGCGGCCAAGATCGCGCCCAGGTTACGACCGCGCCAGCGGTGTCAGCTGCACAGCGCTTGTTGGGGGGCAGGCACGACCGACTGCAGGGGAGCAGATCGACCGACGGCACGCCGCCGGGCGTGGTGCGGGAGCCTCTTTTCCGGTTGGTGATCTGGTGGATATGCAAGCGGCGGCCCGGTGTATGGTTGCTCCTCGGTTCGTGCCCTTCCGGCGGCCGTTATGGGTGGGATGCACCTGAATGCGCCAGGCGGCGGCCGCTAGGGGTGGGATGAACCTGAATATACCGACCGGCGGCCGACGTGACTGGGGCGATTCTCAGGGCTGCGAAGCGGCGGCCGCGATGGGTGGGAGGAACCTCAATGGGCCAATAGGCGGCCGACGGCACATGCGACGATCCTGGTGGTCGTGCAGGTTCCATTGCCGTCGGCCGCCGTCGCGAGGGGCGAGATGATTGTCGAATGTGGGACGCCGCCGTCCCATTCTGCGAGAGGATTGCCCAATCTGCCGCGCCGCCGGCGCGAGGGGCATACAGCTGGCAAATCAGTCGAGCCGCCGCTCGTTCGGGGCAGGAAGATTGTCGAAGATGCGACGCCGCCGGCCCATTCGGCGAGAGGAACCTATGGTTGCCGAGCCGCCGCTTCCATTCGGCGGAAGGCTCGGCACCCACTGCTCGGGCCTGCTGTCAGGAACGGTGGTACATGTCCTGAAAACACCGAGTGAAGAAGTCCTCCGTTCATCGCCTAGGATGTCTCCTACGCGGCCAAGCGAAGGAGGTGTCCTGTGCTCAAGAAGGAGGACTTCATGGTCATTAAAGCACTCGCCAATCGCGGTGTCTATCAGAAAGACATCGCCGCCGAGCTCGGCGTCCATCCCAAGACTGTCAGTCGCGCCCTCAAGCGCGGCGCCGCCCCCGCTCCCAAGCGCATCCCTCGTGCTAGCAAGCTCGACTCCTTCAAGCCCGCCGTCGACCGTCTGCTCAAGGACGGCGTCTGGAACGCAGTTGTCATCCTCCGCGAGCTCGAAGACCAGGGCTACGACGGCGGCATCACCATCCTGCGCGACTACATCACCCCCAAACGTGCACTGCGCCCAAGTCGTGCGACCGTCCGCTTCGAGACCGACCCCGGCCAGCAACTCCAGAGTGACTGGGGCCAGATCACAACCACCATCGCCGGCCAACCCACCACCGTCCACTTCATCGTCAACCAGCTCGCCTTCTCCCGCCGCTTTCACGTCTGGGCCACCGACAGCGAGGACGCCGAGCACACCTACGAGGGGTTGGTTCGCAGCTTCGCCTACTTCGGCGGCGTCACTCAGGAGGTGCTCGTCGACAACCAGAAGGCTGCGGTGCTCAGCCACTCGCCTGACGGTGATGTGCAGTTCAACGAGCGCTTTCTCGACCTCGCAAACCATTACGGCTTCACGCCGCGCGCCTGCAAGCCCTACCGCGCCCGCACTAAAGGCAAAGACGAGCGCATGGTCGGCTACCTCAAGCAGCACTTCTTCGTGCGCTACCGTGCCTTTGAGAGCTGGGCCCATCTCAACCAGCAACTCGAGGACTGGCTTGTGCGTGAAGCCGACCAGCGTCGGCACGGCACGCTCAAGCAGATCGTCGCCGAACGGTTCGTTCACGAGCAGCCCGCGCTTCAGCCCTTACCGGCCCAGCCCTACGACACCTCCTACCGCGAGACCCGCCAGGTCGGCTGGGACTGCTATATCGACGTCCGCGGCAACCGCTACAGCGTTCCAGCGGCGCAGGCCGGGCAGGTAGTTGTGGTGCGGATCGGCCTCGACGACACGCTCCGTGTCTACCAAGACGACCTGCTGCTCGTCACCCATCAGCTTCGCTCAGCGGCCGAGGGGTGGGTGAAGGTGCCGGAGCACCACGCGGCGCTCTGGCAGCAGGTACTGAAGGTTGAGCAGCGCTCATTGGCGGTGTACGAGGAGGTGGCCCAATGGAGCTAGCTGCCTTGCTGGAGCGGCTGCGGCTCGAGCACCTCGAACCGCAGCTCGACGCCGTGTGTGAGCAGGCGGCTGCCCGCGAGCTCGACTACAAAAGCTTTCTGACCGCGGCACTGGTCACGGAGTGGCAGGGCCGGCAGTTGCGGGGGATTGAGGCGCGCTTACGCCAGGCGCGCTTCCCGTGGGTGAAAACACTCGACCAGTACGACTTTGAGTTCCAGCCAAGCCTTGACCGGCGTCAGGTGCGAGAACTGGCGGGGCTGAGCTTCGTGGAGCGGGGGCAGAATGTGGTGCTGCTGGGACCGCCGGGAGTGGGCAAGACGCACCTGGCGGTGGGGCTGGGGGTGAAGGCGGTGGAGGCAGGTTACTCGGTGCTGTTTCTGTCGCTGGAAGGGCTCATGACGCGGCTTGTGCGGGCCAAGCACGAGAACCGGCTGGAACGGGCGCTGCAGCAGCTGACCTACCCCAAGGTGCTGATCCTGGACGAGCTGGGGTATCTGCCGCTCTCCCGCGATGAGGCAAGTCTGTTTTTCCGGTTAGTCGTGCGGCGGTATGAGCGGGCGAGCCTGATCGTGACGAGCAACAAGAGCTTCCTGGACTGGGGGGAAGTGTTCAACGACCAGGTGCTAGCGACGGCAATCCTGGACCGGCTGCTGCATCACGCGACGACGCTGAACATCAAGGGCGAGAGCTACCGGCTGAAGGAGAAGCGGCGAGCGGGGCTGCTGGGCCGGGCCTCGAATGAGGGCGAGCAGCGAAAGGAGGAGCCAGCGGAGTAAGGGGAAACGAACGGCGTTCAGCGGACATTCGCTCCGATGAACGGGGGACATTCCAAGTCGGTGATCTGCGGACATGTTCCCCCGTTCTTGACAGGCGGCCGGCTCGCTCTCGACGGCCGCCAGCGGCGCGGCTGACAGCTTGGCGTTGGGCGGCGGTATTCCACCGGCAATATGTGTCGGTAGTAGGGGCATGGTAATATAGTTTATGCGGTAAAAGGGTGCTGATTTATCCGCGCGAGAAAGCACAATGAACTCAACAACAGGCATCTCAAGAGGAATTGAACGAGAG
>JALYWY010000259.1 GCA_030852475.1 Actinomycetota bacterium
CCCCAGCCGTCGAGGATGATCAGGGCCAGGGAGGGAACCAGGGGGCTCATCGGCTCAGCCGGCGGCCTCGACTATGGCGGCGAAATCCTCTGCGTCGAGGCTGGCGCCGCCGACGAGGGCACCGTCGACGTCCGGCAGCGAGAGCAGCTCGGCGGCATTGCCGGGCTTGACCGAGCCACCGTAGAGAACCCGCACCTTGTCGGCTGCCCCACCGCGGGCGCGCAGGACATCGCGGATGAAGGCGCAGGCTTCCTGGGCCTGGTCCGGCGTCGCGGTGCGGCCGGTGCCGATCGCCCAGATCGGCTCGTAGGCGATGACGACGTTCTCGATCTGCCCCGCCTCGAGGCCGCCGAGGTCGGCCTGCAGCTGGCGCTCCAGCACTTCCTCGGTCTCCCCCGCGTCGCGCGCCTGCTCGCTCTCCCCCACGCAGAGGATCGGCTCGAGCTCGGCGGCCAGCGCCGCCGGCACCTTGCGCGCCAGCGCCTCGTCGGCCTCGTCGAAGTACTGGCGCCGCTCGGAATGGCCGAGCACGACCGCCTCGACGTCGAGCTCGACCAGCATCGGTGCCGAGACCTCGCCGGTGAAGGCGCCCGAGTCCTCCTCGTGCATGTTCTGGGCGGCGACCTTGACCGCGGTGCCGTAGCGGCGCTCGACCACCGCAGTCAGCGCCGTGAACGGCGGGCAGATGACGACGTCGCTCTGGGTGGCGGCGATTCGCGGCAGCAGCGCGTCGACGAACTCGGCCGCCTCGGCGACGGTCTTGTGCATCTTCCAGTTGGCGGCGATGTACGGGGTGCGCTCAGGCATTGGCGGTCTCCTCCTCGGCGTCAAGCAGGGCCTCGACGCCCGGCAGCTTCTTACCCTCCAGCAACTCCAGCGAAGCCCCTCCCCCGGTGGAGACCCAGTCGACCTCGTCCTCGAGGCCGAACTGGTTCAGCGCCGCGACGCTGTCGCCGCCGCCGACCACGGTGGTGCCCGGCGCCTTGGCGACCGCCTCGGCGACCGTGCGGGTGCCGGCGGCGAAGGGCTCGAGCTCGAAGGCGCCCATCGGGCCGTTCCAGAGGACGGTCCCCGCCTCGGCGATCGCCTGCGCATAGGCCTCCGCGGTGCGGGGGCCGACGTCGAGGCCCATCCAGCCCTCCGGCGTCTCGACCCCGTCGCTCTCCTTGCGCTCGGTCCCGGCCGAGAACTCGCGGCCCAGCGCCAGGTCGACCGGCAGCATCAGCTCGCAGTCGGACTGCTCGGCCCGCTCCAGCGCCTCCTTCGCCAGGTCGACGCCCTCGACCAGCGAGTCGCCGGTCTCGATCCCCTGCGCCTTGAAGAACCCGAAGCACATCGCGCCGCCGATCAGGATCCTGTCGGCGACTTCCAGGAAGCGGTCGATCACCCCGACCTTGTCGGAGACCTTGGCGCCGCCGAGGACGACCACCAGCGGCCGCTCGGGCTGCTCGACCACTTTCGTCAGCTCGGTCACCTCCTTCTCCAGCAACAGCCCCGCGTAGGCCGGCAGGTAATCGGCGACGCCGGCGGTGCTGGCGTGGGCGCGGTGCGCCGCGCCGAAGGCGTCGTTGACGTAGACGTCGGCCAGCTGGGAGAGGTTTTCGGCCAGCCGCGGATCGTTCTTCGTCTCCCCCGGCTCGAAGCGGACGTTCTCCAGCAGCAGCACGTCGCCAGGACCGAGGGCGCCGCAGGTGAGGTCGACGTCGCCCTCGACCACCCCCGGCGCCAGCTTCACCTCGGCGCCGAGGATCTCGCTCAGCCGCTTCGCCACCGGCGCCATCGAGAGGGACGGGTCCCTCTCCCCCTTCGGCCGTCCCAGGTGCGACATCAGGATCAGCGCCGCGCCGCGTTCGCGCAGCAGTTCGATCGTCGGCAGCGCCGCGCGGATGCGGGTGTCGTCGCTCACCTCGCCGTCCGCCAGGGGGACGTTGAAGTCCACCCTGACGAGGACGCGGCGACCCTTGACCTGAGCGTCGCGGACGCTTGCCTTGGCGAAGCCCATCGAGCGGTCGTCCCGCCCTAGGAGGGCAGAACCTTGCCGGCCAGCTCGACGCAGCGGTTGGAGTAGCCCCACTCGTTGTCGTACCAGCTGACCGCCTTCACGAGCCTGCCGTCGCCGATCACCATCGTCTGGTCGGCGTCGAAGATCGAGGAGTGCGGGTCGCCGACGATGTCGGTGGAGACGATCGGGTCCTCGGTGTAGGAGAGGATCCCCTTCATCGGCCCCTCGGCCGCCTCTTTGACCGCCGCGTTGACCTGCTCGGCGGTAACCGCCTCGGGCGTGGTGAAGGTGAGGTCGACGACGGAGCCGGTCGGCACCGGCGCCCGCATCGCGAACCCGTTCAGCTTCCCGTTCAGCTCCGGCAGCACCAGGCCGACCGCCTTGGCGGCGCCGGTCGTGGTCGGGATCAGGTTGAGCGCCGCGGCCCGCGCCCGGCGCAGGTCCTTGTGCGGCATGTCCTGCAGGCGCTGGTCGGCGGTGTAGGCGTGGATCGTCGTCATCAGGCCCTGCTCGATCCCGAAGGTGTCGTTGAGGACCTTCGCCAGCGGCGCCAGGCAGTTGGTGGTGCAGGAGGCGTTGGAGATGACGTGGTGGCTCTCGGGGTCGTAGTCGCTGTCGAAGTTGACGCCGAGGGCGACGGTCACGTCCGGCTCCTTGGCCGGGGCGGAGATGATCACCTTCTT
>JALYWY010000260.1 GCA_030852475.1 Actinomycetota bacterium
CAGTGCGACACGAAGGGAGGTCTGACGTGAGCTGAGTTTCAGATCATGGAGAGACCTTCTGGGTCTCGAAGGCCAGCGGGTGTAAGTCCCGCCCGGGGAATTGTCGGTTCGCCCGGTAGCCACTAGAGCAGCCGAGGTCGAGCAATCGTCCGGCTGAAGCCTCTGGGGAAGTCCTCGGTGCAGCCGAGGTGCAAATGCGCAGGCCGAAAGCACGTATGAACCCTGAGTAGGCCTCGATAGTTTCTCGCTGGAGCCGACCCTCCTGTCTGAAGGGGAAGGCCGTCGGGGGGCGGGGGAGCAACCGACCAAAGAACCCGTCCTCTCCAGCCGGGGTAGTGGGGTCAGCATGCGCAGACAAGGTCTTTGAGGCAACGTGTGAGATCCACATAGGTGGTGGGTCGCGGCCATCAACCGGGGTGATCTGAAATGGTCAGCCACGGGCCGTGTGGAAGTCGGAGGGGCTCATGGTACCGAGGAAGCCGGATAATGCCGGTGGAGGGACGGAGCCCTGGTTCGGGCATGCTTCAGAACGAGGAGAAGACCGGGATTGACGAAGAGTCTAGAACCCGATCGAGTCGAGCGACTCCGGAAGAAGCTCTACGAGAAGGCCAAGCGGGAGCCGGACTTCCGCTTCTACTCGCTGTACGACAAGGTGTGCTGGATCGAAACCCTGGAGCGGGCATACCGGCAGGCGAAAGCCAATGCTGGGGCGGCCGGAGTCGATGGGGTGCGGTTCGAGGACATCGAGGCGTACGGGGTGGAACGGTGGCTGGCCGAGCTCCGACAGGGACTGATGGAAGAGACCTATCGCCCGGCACCGGTGCGACGAGTGATGATCCCCAAGCCCGGCGGAGGTGAACGAGCCCTCGGGATTCCGACGATCAGGGACCGGGTGGTTCAAACCGCCGTCGTGCTGCTACTTGAGCCGATCTTTGAACCTGACTTTGAAGACAACGTCTATGCTTACCGGCCGCAGCGCAGTGCGCATGATGCACTGGCTGAGGTCCAGAGGCGGTTGTACGGGGGGCAGCAGCACGTCGTTGATGCTGACGTGGCGCAGTACTTCGACACCATCCCCCACGCCGAGCTGCTGCAGAGCGTGGCGCGGCGGGTGGCCGACGGGAAGATCCTGCACCTGCTCAAGCTGTGGCTGAAATCACCGGTCGAGGAGAGGGATGAGAGGGGAAACCGGCGGATGACAGGCGGCAAGAAGAGCAAGCAGGGGACACCTCAAGGCGGAGTCGTCTCACCTCTGCTGGCCAACATCTACATCAACCGTCTCCTGCGCCACTGGAGGAAAAGCGGGGCGAGTGAACGGCTGGGAGATATCGTTTCCTACGCCGATGACTTTGTCATCCTATGTGCGAGCCGGCGCCAAGCAGAAGAAAGCTTGCTTCTGGTATCTCGCTGGCTGGCAAAGCTCGGCTTGGCAATCCACCCCACCAAGACTCGCCTCTGCCATGCCCGGGAAGAGCCGTTCGACTTTCTGGGTCACACCTTTGGTCCGGCCCGGCATTGGCGAACCGGGAAGCGCTTCATCTCGGTTCATCCATCGAAGAAAGCACAGAAGCGGCTGAAGGAGAAGATCAACACCTTGCTACACCGAGGTAACCCGACGCCATGGCCTGAGTTGCGAGATCGGCTCAACCGACTTCTATTGGGATGGGTCGAGTACTTCAGCTTCGGTCAGACCAACCGCGCCTACAGTGCCATTTGGTGGCATGTGTCGGAGCGGGTCCGGCGATTCCTGTGCCGCCGGCACAAGCTGCGCGTCGCAGAAACCGGCCGGTTTGGAATCGGTGAGATCTACGGGGAAGTAGGAATCGTCAACATCCAGCAGACGCGCCTGAAGCGGAGGCCTGCGCATGCCCTTTCGTGAAGCCCGTCCGAGAGCCGGATGCGAGAAAGCCGCAAGTCCGGTTCGATGAGCGGCGGTGGGAGACGGAGCAAGGGCCGAGACTGAGGCACCGGCACTGTGGCGAAAGCCGCCGGAAACAGCTACTCCCTCGGCCTAAAGTCACCGCGCCCGCCGCCGACTCTACCCTATTCTGGGGTGCCAAGGAAAACCTGGTTGCAAGGCCCCAGGACTGGCCCGGCGTCCATTGCGCCGACGCCCTGCTGAGCGACCGGCCTCTGGAAGGGACCTGGTTCGATCGCACCAAGGAATATGCGGCTCGCCAGCGTGGCGAGGACGTGCCTCTCGAGCGCTTCGCCACCCGGGAGATCCTGGAGCTCGATCCTCTACCCTGCTGGAGGGGACTGCTCCCTGAGCAGTACCGGCAGCGGATCGCTGGCTTGGTCGACGCCATCATCGAAACGGCGGCGATGCGCCGAAAGGAGTCGGGCCGAGAGCCTGTAGGCGCGGCAGCGATTCGGTTCCAGAACCCTTTGAGCCAGCCTGCCAGGACCAAGCGGTCGCCGGCGCCTCTGGTCCATGCCGCGAGCAAGCGGGTACGCGAGGAGATCTACCGGATGTATGCCCTCTTCGTGGCGGCGTTTCGTGAAGCTGCCGAGCATCTGAAGGCGGGTGACCGGTCGGCCCGGTTTCCGGAGGGGAGCTTTCCTCCCGCCCTGCCCTTCGTGAAGGCCGGGTTCGTTCCTGTCCGGTAGGCTGCAAGCAAGGCTTCTGCGAAAGCAGAGGCACAAGTCATCTCCCCACCGATCAACTTCCGAGTTGTTTGCAGGAGAGGCATGTCCAGCGCCTGGCTCGCTGCCAAGGCTGGACTGCCCTCTTCGCGCTTGAAAGGGCGATTCCTAGCCTGAAACGGTTCAAAACGTCGCTGCAACCCTCGGAAGGCAGCAAGTCAGAGGGCCTTGGGCCTGTCTGTACGGCTCGGCTCCCAGAATCGCATGGAACCTATTTCGGAGCGCGCCTGACCCGACGAGGAGTTGGCGGTAGCTGCGATCCGTAACTCGCGGCGCCCCGCTGCTCACCTCCCCCCTCGACTATCACATATCAATCAGCCTGACGTGGAGCGTGATGCGCCTCAGTGGCGGACGGCGAAGCCGACCGTCCGACTGCAGGCGCTGGGTTCGGCGG
>JALYWY010000263.1 GCA_030852475.1 Actinomycetota bacterium
GGATGGCGCTGCGGCGCGACCCCCACGCCAGCGACCGCTTCGCGCAGGACGTCGTCGAGCTGCAGAAGTTCCTCGGCGACGAGAGCCCGCTGCCGGGGATCAGGGCGATCCCCGGCCAGGGCACCCACGTGCCGCTCTACATCCTCGGCTCCTCCCTCTTCGGCGCCGAACTGGCGGCCCAGCTCGGCCTCCCCTACGCCTTCGCCTCCCACTTCGCGCCCCGCTTCCTGCACGAGGCGATCGCCCTCTACCGCGAGGAGTTCAAGCCGTCCGAGCAGCTGCGCGAGCCCTACGTGATCGCCGCCGCCGGCGTGATCGCCGCCGAGACCGAGGAGAGCGCCGCCAGCCAGTTCGAAGCCGCCCGCCGCATCCGCGCCCGCGCCCTCTTCGGCCGCGGCAAACGCCTCAGCGAGGACGAGATCACCGCCCTGCTCAATTCACCCCAGGCCGTCGCCGTCGACGAAATGCTCGCCTACACCGCCGTCGGCGTTCCCGACGAGGTCGCCGCCTTCCTCGAGAGCTTCGCCGAGGAGACCGGCGCCGACGAGGTGATGACGGCCCACTACTCCGACTCGGTCCCCAACCGGCTGCGCTCGGTCGAACTGCTCGCCGAGGCGCTCGACCCGGCCGGAGCGGACTAGCCGAGAGGGTCCGCGATGGAGACGCCGGGGAGGTCGGAGAAGCCTCCTCGGTCGAAGCTCACGACTATCCGTTCCTTGGCCCGTGCCGTCGCGGCGATGATGAGGTCATGCGCGCCACGAGGCGTGCCTTTTCGTCGTACGTGAGCCAATAGAGCGGCGTGCGCATCGGCCACCTCGAGTTCGTAGGGCTCGATCGAGACGGCATCTAGAACTGCCTCGACAAAGCGTTCGCGCTTGTCTTTCCTGCGTCCCTTCGCCAGTTGAATCCCGACCCTCAACTCCGCCACGGTGATCGCCGCTACCGCGACATCATCACCGTCGTTGATGGCTTCGGCCAGCGCATTGGCCCCGCGCTCGGCCGCAACTAAAACCGTCGTGTCGAGGATCAGTCGCGCCAAGGGTCCGCCACGGGCTCCATGCTCTCGCGAAGCTCCTGCAGCTCGTCCGCCCAGGCATCATCGGGTCGATGAGCACGGAGGGCTTCCTTGAGCGCTTTTCCAGTTCCTCCACTAGCGGGGCCGATCGTCGCCACCGCGCGGCCGTGGCGGACCACGACATAGGACTCGCCCTTGCGCTCCACCTCGTCCAAAACCTCCGAAAACCGGCGAGAGGCATCAGTGGCACTTAGCTGTTTCATAGAGTCAGATTATCTGATTTCTACTCTGAGGTGAATGCGACCGCCTCCCCAGATTGATCTGGGAGTAGATAATGAAATCGATGCGCCGCCTCGTCTTCCTGCTCGCCATCGCCGCGGTTCTCTTGGCGCCGGCCACCGCCGGCGCGGCGGAACGGACGGTGAGCGTGCAGGCGACGGTCGAACGGGAGGTGCCCAACGACGCGGCCGAAGTCCGCTTCACGGTCAGCAAGGAGCGGCGGGGGCGCGCTGCCGCGCTGCGGATCGTCGCGTCGCGGTTGCGGGCCGTGATCGCCGCCGCGCAGGCGACGCCGGGTGTCGGCCCGGGCGACATCACCACGAGCTCGATCTCGGTCCGCCGTGTCGAGCGTGGCAAACGGCCCGTCTACCGGGCAAGCGAGAGCGTCACCGTCGTCACCCACAGCCCGGAGTCCGCCGGCGATCTCGTCGCGGCCGGGGTCGCCGCCGGGGCGACGAGCACGCGGGGCCCGAGCTTCTTCGTCGGCGACCGCGAGGCCGCCTACAACGCCGCCCTGGTCGAAGCCCTCACGCGGGCGAGGGCGAAGGCGGAAATACTGGCGGCGGCGGTCGGCGCCACGCTCGGACCCGCGATCACGATCACCGAGAGCGGCAACGTCGTCCCTGTCCCCGCCCCTCAGGCGGGAGCCCCATCCAAGGGCATCGAGGCCTCGCCTCCCGTCAAGCCGGGCACTTCGACCGTCGAAGCGACGGTCACCGCGACCTTCGCCCTCCAGTAGCCGCTAGCGGCTGCGGTACAGGCGCGTCGTGATCGGGAGGAAGACCGCGGTCAGGGCGGCGGCGACGGCGAGGACGATCGCGATGTCGCCGGCCGCCGCGTTGCCCTCCATCAGGCCCCGCGAGGCGGTGGCGAGGATCGAGATCGGGTTGACTTCGACGAACGCCTCGAGGGCGCTCGGCAGCGTCTCCGGCTCGACGAAGACGTTGCTGAGGAAGGTGAGCGGGAAGATGCCCATGAAGCCGGCGTTCATCACCGCGTTGGGTGAGCGCATCAGCAGGCCGAGCGTGGTGAATACCCAGGAGAGGCCGAAGGAGAAGACGATCACCAGGGCGAGCGCGGCGATCACGCCGAGGGGACCGGCCTCGGGACGGAAGCCGAGGATCAGGCCGAGGACGACGATCACCAGCCCGGCGAGCAGGTAGCGCATGGTGTCGCCGAGCAGGGCGCCGAGCAGCGGCGCCGGCCGCCAGATCGGCAGCGAGCGGAAGCGGTGGACGACCCCTTTGGTCAGGTCGGTGTTGATCGAGATCCCCGAGTAGACGGTGGTGAAAAGAACCGACATGACGAGGATGCCGGGGAGGATGTAGTCGAGGTAGGCGCTGGTCGAGCCGGCGATCGCGCCGCCGAAGAGGTAGGTGAACATGAGCACGAACATCACCGGCGTGATCGTCACGTCGAGCA
>JALYWY010000302.1 GCA_030852475.1 Actinomycetota bacterium
GCGGCGCGTTGGTGATCGTCTCGCCGTTCTGCCATTTCCCGATCGTGGTTTTCCATTTCACTTCGCCGGTCGCCTGGTCGAGCGCGACCAGGGTGCCGTCGAGCTGGCCGAGGAAGACCATCCCCTCGCCCAGCGCGACGCCGCGGTTGGTCCAGCCGCAGCAGACGGTGTCGATCTGTTCCGGCAGTTTCGCCTCGTATACCCAGAGCTTTTTCCCGCTCTCGACGTCGACCGCGAAGACGTCGTCGGCGCCGGTGACGACGTAGATCACGCCTTCGTAGACGATCGGCTGCGCCTCGGCCGAGTACTTGGTCGCCTCGCCCGACCCGTTGAGGTGGGTCATCCAGACGCCTTTCAGCTCGTCGACGTTGTCGGTGTCGATTTCGTCGAGCGGCGAGTAGCGGGCGTTGGAGAGGGAGCCGCCGTTGGTGAGCCAGTTCTCGCGCGGGTCGGCGGCCAGTTCCTCGGCCGTGAAGGCCGGCGCCGAGGCGACGTTTCCGACGAACTCGCCCCCGGGCGCGGCGGAGCGGGCCGCGACGCTCTCGGTGACGGTCTTCTCGGGACCGGTCTCGTGGCCGATCAGGTAACCGACGAGGAAGGCGAGCCCCGCGCCGATCAGGACGGCGGTCAGGCCCCCGAGGGCCAGAACGGCGGCGGGTGGACGTTTCTCTCGCACTTGACGCTGCGTTTACCCAGTTCGGACGCAGATATACCCTGCTCGCGTGCGCGTCCTCGTCGTCACCAACTTCATGCCGGACGCCTCGGCGCCGCAGCGGGGACGCTGGGTCCGCGACCAGGTCGACGAGGTGCGCAAGCGCGGCGTCGAGGTCGACCTCTTCGCCTTCCCCCCGGGGCGCGGCGAGTACGCCCCCGCCACCCGCCGCCTGCGGGCGCTGGTGCGGCGCGAGCGGTTCGATCTCGTCCACGCCCACTACGGCCTGGCGGGCTGGGTGGCGCGCCTGGCCGGGGCGAGTCCGCTGATCGTCACCTTCCACGGCACCGACGTCCGCCACCACCTGGTCGGCCACCTCTCCCGCCGGCTCGCCTGGCGGGTCGACCTCGTCGCCGGGGTCTCGCGGGCGCTGTTCGAGCCCGAGGACGGGCGGCCCGGGCTGCCGGCGGTCCCGGGGTCGGCGGTGCTTCCCTGCGGCCCGGACCTGAGCCGCTTCGCCCCTCGACCGCGGGCGGAGGCGCGGCGTGAGCTCGGGCTCGATCCAGAGAACAGCTACCTCTTCTTCCCCGCCAACCCCGCCCGGCCCGAGAAGCGCCACGATCGCGCCGCCGAGGTGGCGGTTGCCTGCGATGCCGAGCTCCTCACCGGCGGCTCGATCGAGCCCGAGCAGATGCCGCTCTGGATGAACGCCGCCAACGCCGTCCTCGTCACCTCCGAATACGAGGGCTTCGGGATGGCGGCGGTCGAGGCGCTCGCCTGCGACGTCCCGGTCCTCTCGACCGACGTCGGCATCGCCCCCTATGCCCTGGGCGGAATCGACGGCTGCCTTTGCGCCCCCTTCGACGCCGGCGCCTGGGCGGCGGTCGCGCGCCGCCATCTGGATGCCGCGGACCCCCGCGTCCATGGCGCAGCGCGAGCCGCGACCCTCTCGGCCGCCGGGATGGCGGAACGGGTTATCGAGGCTTACCGGGCGGTCTTGAAATAGATTGAGACGCGATGAGCGCTGACGAGAACCTCGAGAGCCGGATCCGCGAGGCGGAGCGCCGGCTGGAGGAGGCGGCGACGCTTGCCGTCGAGGCCGAGAAACGCGCCGAAGAGGAGATCAAGGCGCTGGAAGCCGACCTCGAGCGCGAGCGCGAGGAGAAGGAGAAGGCGCTGAGCTCGGCCGAGGAGCGGCTGAGCGAGATCGAGACCCAGGTGGAGGCGGCCGAGCAGCGGGTCAAGGCCGCCGAGCGTCGCGCCGCCGTCGCCGAGGAGACGATCGCCGACGAGCTGGCACGGGCGCGCGAGAGCGCCGCCGGCTGGCTGCAGTCGCAGCTCGACTCCCTGCGCCGGGAGGCCGAGGGCCGATAGAGGTGTCAGGCGAGTTCGACGTCGCCGTCGTCGGCGGCGGCGCCGCCGGCCTTTGGAGCGCGCTGCGGTCGGCCGAGCACGGGGCTCGCGTCTGCCTCGTCTCCCGTACGCCGCTCTCGCAGAGCGCCAGCTACTGGGCCCAGGGCGGTCTGGCGGCGGCGCTCGAACCCGACGACTCCCCCGACCTGCACGCCGCCGACACGATCGTCGCCGGCCGCGGCCTCTGCCGCACCGCGGCGGTCCGGGTGCTGGTCGAAGAGGCGCCGGCGACGGTCCGCGACCTGATCGCCCGCGGCGTCGTCTTCGACCTCGACCACGAGGGCCGGCTCGCGCTCGGGCTCGAGGGCGGCCACACCCACCGCCGCATCGTCCACGCCGGCGGCAGCCAGACCGGCTACGAGCTGACCTCGAAGCTGGCGGCGATGGTCGCCGCCCAGGAGCGGATCGAGGTGATGGAGCGGACCTCGGCGCTGGCGCTGTGGAGCGACGGCGAGCGCTGCCACGGGGTGGTCACCGACAACGGCCCGGTGGCGGCTCCGGCGACGATCCTCGCCACCGGCGGCGCGGCGGCGCTGTGGCGGCGGACGACCAACCCCCGCGGCGCGATCGGCGCCGGTCCGGTGCTCGCCTCGCTCGCCGGGGCCGACCTCGTCGACCTCGAGTTCTGCCAGTTCCACCCGACCGCGCTGGCGCTGCCGGAGACGCCCCACGACGGGGTCCTCGTCACCGAGGCGATCCGCGGCGAGGGCGCGAAGCTGCTCGGCGCCGACGGCGAGCGCTTCACCGACGAGCTCGCCCCCCGCGACGCGGTGACGGCGGCGATCCTGGAGAAGATGCGGGCCGAGGGCACCCCCGCCGTCGACCTCGACCTGCGCGAGATCGATCCCGCCCGCTTCCCCAACGTCTTCGCCTCGCTCGCCAAGGCGGGGCTCGATCCGCAGAGCAAGCCGGTCCCGGTCGCCCCCGCCGCCCACTACACGATGGGCGGCATCGCCGTTGACGTCGACGGCCGCTCCTCCCTGCCGGGTCTCTACGCGGTGGGCGAGTGCTCCTGCACCGGCCTCCACGGCGCCAACCGCCTCGCCTCCAACTCGCTCAGCGAGTGCTTCGTCTTCGGCGGGCGAGCCGCGGCGGCGGCGGTCGAAGAGGGACCGGCTTCGAGCCGGCCCGATCCGCCGCAGTGGCGGTTCGACCCGCCGAGCGACGAGACCCGCGACGCGGTCTGGCGCTACGCCGGCCCGATGCGCAACCCGGATGACCTGGCGCGGCTGATCTCCAACCCCTACCCGCTGGCGCGGGCGCTCGGCGCCAGCGCCCTGCGCCGCCGCGAGTCGCGCGGCGGTCACCTTCGCCGCGACTGCCCCGACACCGACCCCGCCCTCGACGGCATCCACGTCGTCGTCGCCCCCGACGGCAGCGTCACCGAGGAGGAGTGGCACTAGGTGCTGCTGGGAGTCGACGTCGGCGGGACCTTCACCGACGCGGTCCTGCTGGACGGCGCCGCCGTCCACACCGCCAAGGTGCCGACGACGCCACGCGAGGAGTCGCGGGGGGTGATGCAGGCGGTGGAGGCGGTGCTGGGGCGGGCCGGAGCAAGCCCCGACGACGTCGAGGCCTTCGCCCACGGGATGACCGTCGGCACCAACGCGCTGCTGGAGGAACGGGGGGCGCGGACGGCGCTGGTAGCCACCCGCGGCTTCGCCGACCTGCTCGAGATCGGCCGCCAGGACCGCCCCCACCTCTACCGGCTCTGCGCGCCGAAGCCGGCGGCGCTGGTCGAGCCGGAGCTGCGGCTGGAGGCGGCGGAGCGGATGGGTCCGGAGGGAGTCGTGGAGCCGCTCGGCGAGGACGAGCCCGAGCGCCTGGCCGCGGCGATCGAGGCCAGCGGCGCCGAGTCGGTCGCCATCTGCCTCCTTTTCTCCTACCTCGACCCCAGCCATGAGCGGCGGATCGCCGGCCACCTCCGCGAGCGCCTCCCCGGCGTCCACGTCTCGGCCTCCCACGAGGTACTGCCCCGCTTCCGCGAGTACGAGCGCTGCTCGACCACCGTGATCGACGCCTACCTCAGCCCCCTGCTCGGCCGCTACCTCGGCCAGCTCGGCGAAGGCGCTTCCGAGGTGGGGTTGCCGCAGCCGCTGGTGATGCGCTCCTCGGGCGGCCTCGCCCCCGCCGAGGAGGCGGCACGCGCGGGCGCCTGGAGCGTTCTTTCGGGACCCGCGGGAGGCGCGGTCGGCGCCGGCCTCCTGGCGGAGCTGAGCGGCGACGGCAACGCCCTTGGTTTTGACATGGGCGGCACCTCCTGCGACGTCTGCGTGGTCGAGGGCGGTGAGGTCCGCCGCACCGACTCGCGCGAGATCGACGGTCGCCCGATCCAGCTGCCCATGGTCGACGTCCACACTGTCGGCGCCGGCGGCGGCTCGATCGGCTGGCGCGACCCCGGCGGCGCCCTCCGCGTCGGCCCCCAGTCCGCAGGCTCCGACCCGGGACCTGCCTGCTACGGCCGCGGCGGCACCGAGCCGACCGTGACCGACGCCAACCTCCTGCTCGGGCGACTCGCCGGCGACTCGCAGCTCGCCGGGGGGGTCGCGCTGGACGCCGGCGCGGCCGAGCGGGCGATCGCCGGCCTCGCCGGTTCCCTCGGCCTCAGCCCCCTCGAGGCCGCCGCCGGCATGCTCCGCGTCGCCGACCAGGAGATGGTGCGGGCGCTGCGGGTGGTGACGGTGGAGCGCGGGGTCGACCCGCGCGGCTACGCGCTGCTGCCCTTTGGCGGCGCCGGGCCGATGCACGCGGCGGCGATCGCCGCCGAGCTGGGGATCGAGACGATCCTCTGCCCCCGCGCCGGCGGCGTCCTCTCCGCGCTCGGCCTCTGCGCCTCCGAGCGGCGTCGCGACACCGCGCGGACGGTGATGCTGAGCGGCGGCGAGCTGAGCGCCGAGCGGATCGCCGGCGAGGTCGCGGCGATGGTCGAGGAGACCGGCGCCGGGCTCGAGGAGGAAGCCGAGGCGCGGCTGACCTACAAGCTGCGCTACGCCGGCCAGGCCTTCGAGCTGCCGGTGCCGGGACCGGCCGATCCCGACCCGGCAAAGCTGATCGAGGGATTCGAGCGCATCCACGAGGAGCGCTACGGCCACCGGGACCCCGCGGGCGAGGTCGTCCTCGTCGACATCGAGCTGGCGCTGGTCGTCCCCGGCTCCTCGCCGCGACCGGTAGCGGCGGAGGGCGAGGCGCCGCGCCGGAGCTCACGTCAGGTCCACTTCGCCGGTGAGTGGATCGAGACGCCGGTCCTGCGCGGCGAGCCCACCGCCGGCACCGAAGCCGAGGGCCCGATCGTCTTCGAGCTGCCCGAGGCGACCTTCGTCGTCCCGCCCGGCTGGAGCGCGACCGTCGACGCCCACGGCACGATCGTCGCGCGGAGGGGCGGATGAGCCTCGACCCGATCGCGCTGCAGGTCCTGGTCGGCGGCCTCCGCGCCGCCTGCGACGAGATGGGCGCGACGCTGATCCGCTCCGCCTACTCGGCCAACATCAAGGAGCGCCACGACTGCTCGACCGCGCTCTTCGACGCCCGCGGCGAGCTGGTGATGCAGGCGGAGCACATCCCGGTTCACCTCGGTTCGATGCCGGAGGCGGTCGGCGCGGTGCTGGGC
>JALYWY010000097.1 GCA_030852475.1 Actinomycetota bacterium
AACGAGTACATCCACGCGAAGATCGGCGACGAGTTCACGGCCAAGAACTTCCGCACCTGGCACGGCACCGTGCTGGCGGCGGTCGCCCTGGCCGGCGAGGACCCGCCGCGCTCCGAAGCGGCGGCGAAGCGGGCGATCTCCCGCGCCGTCAACCAGGTCTCCGAGGCCCTCGGCAACACCCCGGCGGTCTGCCGCGCCTCCTACATCGACCCCCGCGTCCTCGACCGCTACCGCGACGGGACGACGATCAAAGCGGCGGCGAGCACGAACGGGCGGATGAGCGCCAAGCAGCGGCTGAAGATCGAGCGGGAAGTCGTCGCGCTCGTTTCGTAACGCCTGGCAGCGGGGAGCTGAGGGGTCCAACAGCTAGGGAAGGCAATCCAGTTATGAACACGCAGCAGCGCCCCTTCGCGGTGGTGACGGGGGCATCGAGCGGAATCGGCTTCGAGCTCGCCAAGGTCCTGGCCGAAAACGGCTACGACCTCCTGATCACCGCCGAGGACGAGGAGATCCAGGCGGCCCACCGGGAGCTCAACCAGCTCACCGCGAGCGTCGAGTGCACCCGCCTCGACCTCTCCCGCGAAGAGGAGGTGGCGCGCCTCTACGAGCGGATCCAGGCGACCGCCCGCCCGGTCGACGTCCTCTGCCTCAACGCCGGGATCGGCTCCGGCGGCGACTTCGCCCGCGAAACCGACCTGCGCAAGGAGCTGCGGCTGTTCGACCTCAACGTCCGCTCCGTCGTCCACCTCTGCAAGCTGGTGGTCGAGGACATGGTCGCCCGCGGCGAGGGCCGCATCCTCTTCACCTCCTCGATCGCCTCGACCATGCCCGGCTCCTTCCAGGCCGCCTACAACGCCTCCAAGTCGTTCGTCCAGTCCTTCGCCCTGGCCCTGCGCAACGAGCTCAAGGACACCGGCATCACCGTCACCTCGCTGATGCCGGGACCGACCGACACCGAGTTCTTCGAGCGGGCCGAGATGGAGGAAACGCCGATCGGCGAAGGCCCGAAGGACGACCCCGCCGACGTCGCCCGCCAGGGCTTCGAGGCGCTGATGGCCGGCAAGGAAAAGGTCGTCTCCGCCGGCGCCAAAACCAAAGCGCAGGCGGCCGCGGCGAAAGTCCTGCCCGACTCGGTGAAGGCCGAACTGCACCGCAAACAGGCGCAACCGGCGACCGCGAGCGAGAAGGAGGACTAGATGAAAGCCGCCGTCTGGCACGGCCCCCGCGACATCCGCGTCGACGAGGTCGAGGACCCGAAGATCGAGGAAGCCACCGACGCGGTGATCAAAGTCACCTCCTCGGCGATCTGCGGCTCCGACCTGCACCTCTACGAGGTCCTCTCCCCCTTCATGGAAGAGGGCGACATCCTCGGCCATGAGCCGATGGGGATCGTCGAGGAGGTCGGCCCCGAGGTGACCAACCTGGCCCCCGGCGACCGCGTCGTGATCCCCTTCAACATCTCCTGCGGCCACTGCTGGATGTGCGATCGCCAGCTCTACGCCCAGTGCGAGACGACCCAGAACCGGGAGGAAGAAAAAGGCGCCTCCCTGTTCGGCTACACCAAGCTCTACGGCCAGGTGCCGGGCGGGCAAGCCGAGTACCTGCGGGTGCCGCAGGCTCACTTCGGGCCGATCAAGGTGCCCGAGGGCCCGCCCGACGACCGCTTCCTCTACCTCTCCGACGTGCTGCCGACCTCCTGGCAGGCGGTCGACTACGCCGCGATCCCCGAGGGCGGCTCGGTCGCCGTCTTCGGCCTCGGCCCGATCGGGCAGATGACCGCGCGGATCGCCGCCTACAAAGGCGCGCGGGTGATCGGCGTCGACATCGTCCCCGAGCGCCTCGAGCTGGCGCGGAAATACGGGGTCGAGACGCTCGACCTCGAGGAGCACGAAGACATCTCCGACACGATCCGGGAGATGACCGAGGGCCGCGGCACCGACGGCGCGATCGACGCGGTCGGGATGGAGGCCCACGGCGCCCCGGTCGGCGAGTTCGCCCAGAAAGCCGCCGGCCTGCTGCCCGACGCCGTCGCCGAAAAGCTGATCGAAAAAGCGGCGATCGACCGGATGTCGGCGCTCTACCAATGCTTCGACTCGGTCCGCCGCGGCGGCACCGTCTCGATCAGCGGCGTCTACGGCGGGATGGTCGACCCGATCCCGATGATGCAGCTCTTCGACAAGGGCGTGCAACTGCGGATGGGCCAGGCCCACGTGCGCAAATGGACCGACGAGATCCTGCCGCTGGTGACCGACGACGCCGACCCGCTGGGGACCGAAGACCTCGCCTCGCACAAGATCGGGATCGACGACGTCCCCGAGGCCTACGAGAAGTTCCAGAAGAAGGAAGACGGCGCGATCAAGTACGTGATCCAGCCATGAGGAGGACGAGATGCGCGTAGTCGTCACCGGAGCGAGCGGCAACGTCGGCACCAGCGTGCTGGAGGCGCTGGGACGGGAGCCGAAGGTGAAGGAGATCGTCGGGATCGCCCGTCGCGTGCCCCAGGTCGAGATGCCGAAGGTGGAATGGGTGGGCGCCGACGTCCTCGAGGTCGACTTGGTGCCGTTCTTCGACGGCGCCGACGCGGTCGTCCACCTCGCCTGGGCGATCCAGCCGAGCCGAGACGAATCCGTGACCGAGCGGATCAACGTCGAGGGCAGCCGGCGCGTCTTCGAGGCGGCGGCCGCGGCCAAAGCGAAGGCGCTGATCTACGCCTCCTCGGTCGGCGCCTACAGCCCCGGGCCGAAGGAACGGCAGGTGGACGAGTCCTGGCCGGTCGAGGGCATTCCCACCTCCTTCTACTCGCGCCACAAGGCGGCGACCGAAGACATCCTCGACGAGCTCGAAGGGCGGGCGCCGGACCTCCGCATCGTCCGCCTCCGCCCCGGGCTGATCTTCAAAGCCGAGGCCGCGAGCGAGATCCGCCGCCTCTTCGCCGGTCCCTTCCTGCCCGGCTTCCTGGTCCGCAAGCAGCTAGTGGCGCTGCTGCCGGACGTGCCGCGGCTGCGCTTCCAGGCGGTCTACTCGCGCGACGTCGGCGAGGCCTACCGGCAGGCGGTCGTCCGCGACGTCAGCGGCGCCTTCAACATCGCCGCCGACCCGGAGATCGGGATCGAGGAGCTGCGGGAGTTCTTCGGCGCCCGCAGCTTCCCGCTGCCGGCCCGGGCGCTGCGCACCGCCGCCGACCTGAGCTGGAAGCTGCGCCTGCAGCCCTCTCCCCCGGGCTGGATCGACCTCGCCCTCGGGGTGCCGATGATGGACACGACGCGGGCGCGGACCGAGCTCGGCTGGGAGCCGACGATGACCTCGCTGGAGGCGCTCGACGACCTGCTGAAAGGGCTGCGCAACGCCGAAGGCGGGCCGACCCCGCCGCTGGAGCCGACCGCCGGGGGGCCGATGCGCGCCCGCGAGCTGGCGACCGGCGTCGGCCAGAAGCAGGGAACCTGAGCTTGGCGGCGATCGGCTACTCCCTCTCCTCCGAGGAGTTCGGGCCGCGGGCGCTGACCGCGCAGGCGGTCCGGGCCGAGCGGGCCGGCTTCGAGTTCGCCGGCATCTCCGACCACTACCACCCCTGGGTCGACCAGCAGGGCAACAGCCCCTTCGTCTGGGGCGTGATCGGGGCGATCTCGCAGTCGACCGAGCGGCTGCGGCTGATCACCGGCGTAACCTGCCCCACCACCCGCATCCACCCCGCGATCGTCGCCCAGGCCGCCGCCACCGCCGCCTGCCAGATGCCGGGCCGCTTCTCCTTCGGCGTCGGCACCGGCGAGAACCTCAACGAGCACATCCTCGGCGACGCCTGGCCGCCGGTGGCGCGCCGCCAGGAGCGGCTCGAGGAGGCGATCGAGGTGATCCGCAAGCTCTGGGACGGCGGCCTCACCAGCCACTACGGCAGGCACTTCACCGTCGAGAACGCCCGCATCTACACGCTGCCCGAGGAGCTGCCGCCGATCATCGTCGCCGTCGCCGGCGAGAAATCGGTCGCGCTGGCGGCGCGGGCCGGCGACGGGATCGTCGGCACCGCGCCGAAAGCGGAGTCGGTCGAGCAGTTCCGCGCCGAAGGCGGCGAGGGCCCGGCCTACGGACAGCTCCACGTCTGCTGGGCGGAGACCGAGGAGGAGGCGAAGAAGACGGCGCTCAAGTGGTGGCCGAACGGCGGCGCCGGCGGCAGCCACTCCTTCGAGCTCCCCCTCCCCACCCACTTCGAAGAGACGACGGAGCTGGTCGACGAGGAGACGATCGCCGAAAGCATCGTCTGCGGCCCCGATGCCGACAAGCACCTGGAGGCGATCCGGGAATACGTCGACGCCGGCTACCACCACGTCTACGTCCACCAGATCGGTCCCGACCAGGACGGTTTCTTCGACTTCTACGAACGGTCGGTTCTGCCGGCGCTGCGCGACTGATTCGCAGCCTTTAGAAAACGCTCAGGGACTTCCCCTAATTTCGGGGATGGTTCCCGGTTTTTGTGTCGAAAGCAGGGGTACCGAGCACTTATGGCGAGCCCAAACGTCAAAACCCTTCCCAAGCCCGGCGAGGTTTGGCTCAGCTGCCCGCCTTATCTGCTGATGGCGCGGATCGTCGACGTGAACCTCTCGGTCGAGCCGCCGGTGGTCAGCTACGAGCTCCACGACGACGACGGCTCCCTCCTGCAGGCGGTCGAGCACGCCACACTCGACCACGGCTGGTGGCGCACCTTCCAGCGCCTCGAGCCCCGCTTCGGCTAACCGTCCCCGCCCCAGATCGACTCGCGCACCGAGAACTCGACCCAGAGCGGGTAGTGGTCGGACATCCGGAAGGTCGTGTCCCCCTCCGCCTCCTGGAGGACGTAGGCGTCCCAGGGAAAGGTGTCGCCCTTGCGGCGACGGAACTCGAGCGCGCCGGGCGGCGCCGCTTTCCCGGGGGGAGCGGCGATCCAGGCGAGCTGGTCGTAGGCGATCGCCTGGCCCGGGCGTTTGCGGTCTGAGACCGTCCGCGGTTTTTCCAGCGTGTCGACGTCGGGTTGCAGGCCGTTCTCGATCATCGCCTTGTAGATCGGGTCGTCGACCGAGGTGACGTTCTTGTCGCCGAGGACGATCACGTTCGAGCGGAACTCGACGCCGGCGTCGTCGCTTGCCGGCTTGGCCAGGCGCTTGACCATCTTCGCCAGCGCCTCGACCTCCTCGGCGCGCCGCTGCAGGTCCTTGTCTTTGCCCCAGATGATGTGCACGGTCGCCAGCACGAAGGGGCGTCCGGCGGTCCTGAAGCTCATCACGTAGGGAGTCTTCACCAGCTGCCGGTCGAGCCCGCCGTCCGAACCGAGGTCGTCCTCGCTGAGGACCAGCTCGCCGGCGAGGCCGGACGGCGCGACCCGGCGCAGGTCGTAGACGTAGGCGAGCCGCTCGTCGTCACCGGCGTCGCCGCTGTTGATGTCGGTGATGTGGAAGCCGAAGTCGGTCCCCAGGAGGCCCATCACCAGGCGCAGCGCTTCGAGGTTGTTCTGGACCTCCTGCACGGCGACGACGTCGAAGCGAGAGAGGATCTCGGCGATGTAATGAGCGTCGGCGAGGTTCCGCTTCGGCGAGTCGCCTTTGGCCGTCGCCCATTTCTTCGTCAGGTTGCCGAGCTCGCGGATGTTCCAGGTGGCGATGATCAGGTTGCGGTCGAGCTCCTTGGGGGAGATCGTCTCGTCGAGGGCGTCGGAGAGGTGGGCCAGTTCGTAGGCGATCTCTTTCGGAGGCGGCCCGAACTGCGGTGAGGTGGCGATCGGCATTTACATCCCCTGGGTTGAGTATCCGGCCGTACCTTAATTGGATACGGGTGATTCCTCAACCGCTCGGGGGTAGGAGGAGCCAGTGCCGACTTCCACCGCCGTCGCTCCGCCGGGTCCCGAGGCCAACGTCCTTGCCCAGACGGTCGCCTTCCACCGTGACCCGCTCGGGTTCCTGCGCCGTCACCAGGAAGAGCTCGGCGACGTCTTCCAGATCCGGTTGCTGACGGCGCGGCCGACCTTCGTCGTCGCCGACCCCGAAGGGGTCAGGTCATTGCTCGATTCGGATCCCGACCGCGCCCATGCCGGCGAAGCGCGGCGGGCGGTGCTGCCGTTCGCCTCCACCCGTTCGGTCTTCGGCGGCGACGCCGAGGACCACCGGGCCGCGCGCGCCCGCATCGCCCCGGCCCTCTCCCCCGAGACGATCGACTCCCGCCGCGGCGCGATCGCCGCGCTGGCGGAGCGCCACGCCGCCGAGTGGCCCTCGGGAAGGCCCTTCAAGCTGCTCTCCCGCCTCCGCACCCTCTGCGATGAGATCTTCGTCCGGCTCGTCCTCGGCGTCCGCGACGAGGGAATAGCGACCGACTTGCGGGAAGCGGTCGGCCACATGCTGCGCACGCCCGGCAACCCGCCCGTCACCCTGCCGGGGAAAGGGGACGGGCTGATGGGCGAGCTCGGCACGGCGATCTTCGAACGGCGCAAGCAGCAGGTGACCGCGGCGTTGGCGCGGGCGGTGGAGGCACGACGGGCGGAAGCCTCCGAAGAGATCGACGTGCTCGGTTGCGCGGTGGCCGCCGGCCTCGGCACCGAGGAGATCGTCGACGAGCTGCTCTCGCTGTTGATGGCGGCGCAGGAGCCGCCCTCGATCGCGCTCGCCTGGCTCCTCGACCGGCTCTCCCGCGAGCCGGAGCTGGCGGAGAAGTTCGTCGCCGACCCCCGCACCCCCCTCTCCGACGCGACCGTCCGCGAGACCCTGCGCCTCCACCCGCCCGCCTCGGGCTCCTTGCGGCGGCTGCGCCAGCCGCTGCAGGTCGAGGACCACGAGCTGCCCGCCGGCGCCACCGTCCTCGCCCCCACCTCGCT
>JALYWY010000099.1 GCA_030852475.1 Actinomycetota bacterium
AACGTCCGCGTTTGTTTACCGCTGATCGAGCGCGGATAATCAACCGGTGGTGAACCCTTCTCGCGACCAGTCTGGGTCGGCCGGTACGGCGTTCACCCTCGACGCCCCCGAGGAGCTTGCGAACGACCCCGCGGAGCGCCCGGGACTGGGGCCCTGGCGGCTGACCGCGCGGCGCCTGCGCCGCAACAAGTTCGCCCTGGCGGCAGGCGTGGTCTTCCTGCTCACCATCGCCCTCTGCCTGGCAGCGCCACTCTGGGCCGAGCACGTCGCCGAGACCACCCCCGACAAGAACCACCTGACCGACACGGTGGTCGTCGGCGGCGAGGAGAAGGACGTCGTCGACCCGCTGGGGAGGCCGATCGGGCCGACCTGGGACGGCCACTTCTTCCTCGGCGCCGACAGCAACGGCCGCGACGTCATGGTCCGCCTCCTCTACGGCGGCCGCAACTCGCTGATGATCGGGTTGGCGGCGGCGCTGGGAACGGTCCTGATCGGGCTGGTGCTCGGCCTTCTCGCCGGCTACTACCGGGGCCGGGTCGATTCCGTGATCAGCTGGGTGCTGGACGTGATCTGGGCCTTCCCGGTGATCCTGCTCGGCGTCGCGCTTGGCGTCGCCCTGGCCTTAGGGGGGCTCGACTTAGGCCCGCTGCAGATCGAAAGCGGCTCGCTGGCGATCCCGATCCTGATCATCGCGGTGATCTACATCCCCTACCTGGCGCGGCCGGTGCGTGGACAGGTGCTGGCCCTGCGCGAGCGCGAGTTCGTCGAGGCGGCGCGGGCCCAGGGAATGGGGTCGATGCGGATCGTCTTCACCGAGATCCTCCCCAACGTCGCCTCCACCCTCGTCGTCTTCCTGCCGCTCCTGGTCGCCAACGCGATCCTGCTCGAGGCGGCCCTGTCCTTCCTCGGCGCCGGCGTGCAGCCGCCCGACTCCTCCTGGGGAACGATGATCGCCGAAGGCGTGAAACGGATCGTCACCGCCCCGCACCTGGCGATCGTCCCCGGCGCGATGCTGGTGGTCGCGGTGCTCTCCCTGAACATCTTCGGCGAGGGCGTGCGCGACGCGCTCGACCCCCGCTCGAAAGTGAGGATCGAGCACTGATGAGCCCCTCGATGAAACGCTTCCTCGTGCGGCGGCTGATCTCGATGGTGCTGGTCCTGTTCGCCGTCTCGGTGCTGGTCTTCGTCATCTTCAACGTCGTCCCCGGCGGCGACCCGGCGGTGCGGATGGCGGGGAAAATCCCGACCGAGACTCAGATCGAGGCGATCCGCAAAGAGTGGGGCTTCGACGAACCGCTCTACGTCCAGTACGCGACGATGATGGAGAAGATCTTCACCGGCGACATGGTCTCCTACTACACCGGGCAGGAGGTCGGCGAAGAAATCTGGAAGGGGCTGCCGCGGACCCTCTCGCTGGCGGTGGGCGCGGCGATCACCTGGATGGCCTTCTCGATCGCCCTCGGCCTCTACAGCGCCCTTCGCGCCGGCAGGTTCTCCGACCGGCTGCTCACCGCCCTCGCCCTGATCGGGATCTCGATACCGGTCTTCTGGCTCGGCCTGATGCTCAACCACTACCTCGGCTACGAGCTCGGGATCTTCCCCAACGGCGGCTACGTCGAGCTCACGGAGAACCCGCTGCAGTGGTTCTGGCACCTGGTGCTGCCCTGGTTCTGCCTCTCGATCCTCTTCATCGGCATCTACTCGCGGGTACTGCGCTCCGACATCCTCGAGACGATGGGCGAGGACTACGTCCGCACCGCCCGGGCCAAGGGGCTCTCGGAGCGGCAGGTGCTGCTGCGGCACGTGCTGCGGAACTCGCTGATCCCGATCGTCACCCTCTGGGGCCTGGACTTCGGCGCGGTGATCGGCGGCGCCGCGATCCTCACCGAGTACGTCTTCGGCCTGCAGGGGGTGGGCGAATACGCGGCGATCTCGATCGGCCAGCTCGACCTGCCCCCGATCATGGCGGTGACGATGTTCGGCGCCTTCTTCATCGTCATCCTCAACACTGCGGTCGACATCGCCTACGGCGTGCTCGACCCGCGGATCCGGCTCGAGGGAGGGATGCGGAAATGAGCGGCGAGCTCCTCCTCGACGTCCACGGCCTCAGAGTCGACTTCGCCACCGAAGAGGGCGTGGTCCGGCCGGTCGACGGGGTCGACCTGCAGGTGCGGCGGGGCGAGGTGGTGGCGCTGGTCGGGGAGTCGGGCAGCGGCAAGTCGGTCACCGCGATGACCCTGCTGGGCCTGACCCGGGGCCCCAACGCGACGATCGGCGGCTCGGCGCGGTTCGAAGGGACGGACCTGATCGCGGCTCCGGACGAGGAGATGCGCAAGGTCCGCGGCAACCGGATCTCGATGGTCTTCCAGGATCCGATGACCTCGTTCGACCCCGTCTACCGGGTCGGCGCGCAGATCGTCGAGGCGATCCGCGCCCACCATCCCGAGACCCCGAAGGAAGAGGCGCGGGCGCGGGCGGTGGAGCTGTTCGATGCGGTCGGAATCGACGACGCCGCGCGCCGGGTCGACGCCTACCCGCACGAATTCTCCGGCGGGATGCGGCAGCGGGCGATGATCGCGATGGCCCTGGCCCTCGAGCCCGACCTGCTGATCGCCGACGAGCCGACCACCGCCCTCGACGTGACGATCCAGGCGCAGGTGCTGGGGCTGATCGAGCAGATCAACCGGGAGCGCGAGCTGGCGACGATCCTGATCACGCACGATCTCGGCGTGGTCGCCGAGGTCGCGGATCGGGTGCTGGTGATGTACGCCGGCCGGGTGGTCGAGCAGGGGACCCTCGACGAGATCTTCTACGACCCCCAGCACCCCTACACCTGGGGCCTGCTGGGCTCGGTCACCCGAATCGACCGCCCACGGCCGCGCCGGCTGCCGCAGATCGCCGGCTCGCCGCCCTCGCTCCTCAACCTGCCCCAGGGCTGCCCGTTCCGGCCGCGCTGCCCGCACGAGTTCTCCAAGTGCCCTCAGCTCCCCGACCTGGAGGCGCGAACCCCGGAGTCGGAGGGCCATCTCGACCGTTGCTGGCTCTCCCCCGAGGAGAAGCGGCGCAAGCGGCTGGTCGAGGGGCAGATCGGCCTGGAGGCGCCACGAGCATGAGCGGCGGTCAGCCCCTGCTCGAGGTCACCGACCTCGTCAAGCACTTCCCGATCAAGCGCGGGACGCTGGTCGAGCGCGAGGTCGACCAGGTCCGCGCCGTCGACGGGATCAGCTTCGAGATCGAGTCCGGCGAGACCCTGGGGCTGGTCGGCGAGTCCGGCAGCGGCAAGTCGACCGCCTGCCGCGCGGTGCTGCAGCTGCTCGAGCCGACCTCGGGCTCGGTCAAGTTCGAGGGCGAGGAGATCGCCGGGCTCGGTTGGCGGCGGATGCGGCCGCTGCGACGGGAGATGCAGATGATCTTCCAGGACCCCTACGCATCGCTGAACCCGCGCAAACGGATCGGGCAGATCGTCGGCGAGCCGCTGAAGCGGCAGGGGGTGGCGAAGGGGGCCGACCTGCGGCGTCGCGTGCAGGAGCTGCTGGACCGGGTCGGGCTCTCCCCCGAGCACTACAACCGCTACCCGCACGAGTTCTCCGGCGGGCAGCGGCAGCGGATCGGGATCGCCCGCGCGATCGCGCTGAAACCGAAGCTGGTGGTCTGCGACGAGCCCGTCTCCGCGCTCGACGTCTCGATCCAGGCGCAGATCGTCAACCTGCTCGACGATCTCCAGGACGAGTTCGGGCTCGCCTACCTCTTCGTCGCCCACGACATCGGCGTCGTCCGCCACATCTCCGACCGGATCGCGGTCATGCACCACGGCAAGATCGTCGAGCAGGGAAGCGCCGACCAGGTCTGCGAGAACCCCCGGGACGAGTACACGAAGAAGCTGCTGGCGGCGGTGCCGATCCCCGACCCGAGGGAGAGTCGCGAGCGCCGCGCCGGTAGCGTCAAGTAGGTGGCGCTTCCCCTCTCACCGCCGATCAAACCGCAACTTGCGCTTACCCGCAAAGCGCTGCCGGAGGGCGAGGAGTGGGCGTACGAGCCGAAGCTCGACGGCTTCCGGGCGATCGTCTTCGTCGACGGCGAGGACTTCTACGTCCAGTCGCGCGGCGGCAAACCCTTCAACCGCTATTTCCCCGAGCTCGAGTTCGCGCCGGGCCGCTGGGTGCTCGACGGCGAGCTGGTAATCCGCGACGCCGACGGCAACCTCGAATTCGACTCCCTGCAGGAACGGATCCACCCGGCGCAATCGCGAATCGACCTGCTCTCGAAGGAGATCCCGGCGAGCTACATGGTCTTCGACCTGCTGGCCGAAGGCGACGAGGTGCTGTGCGAGCGGCCGCTGCGGGAGCGACGGGAACGACTGGAAGCGATCGCCGGGAAAGCCGGGCTGGAGCTGACGACGCTGAGCCAGGACCCCGCGCAGGCCGAGCGGTGGCTGGACAGCATCGAGGGGGTGATGGCGAAGGATCTCTCCGCTCCCTACGTCCAGGGCAAACGCAAGGGGATGGCCAAGGTCAAGCGCGAGCGGACGATCGACTGCGTGGTGATGGGCTGGCGGCCGGGCAAGGAAGAGGGCACGGTCGGCTCCCTGATCCTCGGCCTCTACAAAGGCGGCGAGCTGTGCACGGTCGGCCACATCTCCGGCTTCTCGAAAGCGGCCAAACAGAGCATGCGGGCGATGCTGGCGCCGTTGGAGACGGGCAAGAGCGGGACGGCAGAGCCCAGTCGTTGGACCGGCGGTCGTGACCTGGAGTGGGTTGAGCTGCGGCCGGAGCTGGTGATCGAGGTCGGGTATGACCACGCGGCTTCGGGGCGGATTCGGCATGGGGCTCGGTTTCACCGGTTTCGGGACGACAAACGGCCTGACGAGTGTCGGTTCGAGCAGCTGGACGAAGGGGGCTAGAACAAAGGCTCCTGGCGGACGGGTCCTGTCGCCGCAGGGGACCCACCCCCACCCGCGCGGCGGGTGGGGGTCCCCCCTACGACGCCACCCGTCCGAGGAGCGTCTTGCTTGGACGAGTTTTTCCGCGCCCTAGAGCGGCCCCAGCCTTTGACGGCGCGGGTCGTGTGCTTGCGGTGCTCGGGGCGGAGGTAGGCGCGGCCGTTGTAGAGCGCCTCGTATTTGGGGAGGAGATCGGGGCGCTTGGCCTCTAGCCAGGCCAGGAAGACGTCCTTTACCTCGTCGCGGAGGTGGAGGGCTACGCCGCCGAGGAAGGTGGCGCCGGCGGCCTTGGCGCGTTCGACGATCGGGCGGACCTGGTCGGGATGGTCGTTGATGCCGGGCATCAGCGGGGCGATCAGGACGCCCGAGTCGATGCCGCGGGCGCGCAGCTCGGCGACGGCGTCGAGCCTTGCGGCGGGGCTCGGCGTGTGCGGCTCGGTCGCCCGCCACGCCTCCTCGTCCAGGGTGGGGATCGAGAGGTTGACCGAGACCGGCAGCCTCTTCGCCATCCGCTCGTAGATCTCGACGTCCCGCATCACCAGCGGCGACTTGGTCAGGACCGAGACCGGAGTCTCCGCCGCCTCCAGCGCCTCGAGGATCTCGGGCATCATCCGGTAGCGACTCTCGACCCACTGGTAGGGATCGGTGTTCGTCCCCAGCGCCACCAGCTCCCGCTTCCAGCTCGGCCGCGCCAGCTCCGCCCGCAGCAGCTCCGGCACGTTGACCTTGACCACGATCTCGCGCTCGAAATCGCGGCCGGCGTCCATGTCGAGATAGGTGTGGGTACGGCGGGCGAAGCAGTAGACGCAGGCATGACTGCATCCCCTGAAGGTGTTGATCGTCCAGCTGAATCCGTAGCGGCTGCCGGGCACATGGTTCAGCGCCGACCGAGCGCGGACCTCGTGGAAGTTGATCCCCATCGCCTCTGGGGCGTCGAAGGTGCGAACGACGGTCCCGGCGCCCACGCCCGGCAACCGAAGGTCGTTCTCGACCCGTTGCTCATCCCATCGCATACGAACACATGTTCGCACACGTTTCAGATGTCGAAGTGGTTATCCCTGCCGGAACCGGGCCGGCGGCGCTGACCCTCGCTGTGTCAGTCTGGGTGGGGGGCCACTTGCCCGACCTGATGACCGACCTTGCGCAAAGTCTGATCGACGCACTTGCCCTGGGCGGCCTCTACGCGCTGATCGCCGTCGGCGTCACCTTGATCTTCACCGTGATGGGCATGATGAACTTCGCCCATGGCGAGTTCATCATGCTGCCCGCCTACGTCCTCTACGCGCTGGCCGGCCTGCCGTTCGCCGTCGCGGTCTGCGCCGCACTCGCCACCGGGATCGCGATCGCGGTCCTGGCCGAGCGGGTGGCTTTTCGTCCCGTTCGGAACGCCGACCTTGCCGCGCAGCTCGTCACCTCGCTTGCGGTAGCGACCATCCTGCAGAGCTCCGTCAGCGTGGCGGTGGGCGCCCGCGCCCAGTCGGTGGCGAGCCCTGAGCTTCTGAGCGAATCGAGCCAGATCGGCGCCCTCTCGATACCGAACCTCGAGATCCTCACCCTGGCGCTGACCGTGATCGTCCTCGGCGGCCTCGGATGGCTGCTCTACCGCACCCGCATCGGCCTCGAGATGCGGGCGGCGGCGGAGAACTTCGAGATGGCCCGGCTCCTCGGCGTCCGGGCCGACCGCGTGATCGCGATCGCCTTCGCGATCAGCGGCGCGCTCGCGGCTACCGTGGGAGTCCTCATTGTCATGCAGACGGGTCAGGTCTCGCCGACGATGGGGCTGACTCCGGTGCTGGTCGGCTTCATCGCCGTGGTGATCGGCGGCTTCGGAAGGATCTCCGGCGCCGTGGCCGGCGGGCTCTTGCTCGGGATCCTCTCATCGCTGCTCGGCACCTATCTGCCGGACGGACTGGTTCCGTTCCGCGACGCGATCGTCTTCTCCCTTCCCATCGCGATCCTGATCGTCAGGCCGCAGGGCCTGCTCGGTTCGGCAACCGGGAAGGCGCGCATATGAGCGGCCGGGGACTGCGCTCTCCGGCCTCCGCGACCGCCTCTTTGGCCGTCCCTCTCGTCCTGGTGGCGCTGACCGTCGCGGTCGGGGCAAGCGGCACGCCCGCCTTCGAAGAGACCGTCACGCTGATCCTCTGCAACCTGATCATCGTCCTCGGCCTGCAGGTCTTCATCGGCAACAGCGGCGTCTACTCGTTCGGACAGCTGGGTTTCGCGGCGAGCGGCGCTTACGTCGCGGCCCTGCTCACGCTTCCCGCGACCTTCGCCGCCCTGCAGACGCCCGGGCTGCCGCAGCTGATCGCCGATGCTCAGCTCGGGCCTCTGCCCTCCACCCTGATTGCCGCGGCGGCGGGCGGGTTGCTGGCGGGGGTGGTCGGTTGGCCGCTGATGAGGACTTCGACGCTGGCGATCCCGATCTCGACCTTCGCCTTCCTGATCGTCGCCTACAACGTCCTCGCCAACTGGGACCCGGTAACCGGTGGAAGCAGCGGGCTGGTGAGCATCCCGAGGACCACCGGCATCGGCTCGGCGGGGCTCTGGGCGGGCGTGGCGGTCGTCGTGGCGCTCGTCTTCAAGTGGTCGGCGAGCGGCTATCGGCTGCAGGCGACCCGGGAGGACGAGGTGGCGGCGCGCTCGCTCGGCATCGGCTTGATGCGCGAGCGGCTCATCGCGTTCACGGTCAGCGGGATGATCTGCGCGATCGGGGGCGCGCTGGCGGTACATCAGTCCGGGGTCCTGTCCCCCCTCACCTTCTACTTCGCCGCCTCGGTGACGACGATCACCATGCTGGTGGTGGGCGGCACCCGCAGCGTCCTCGGCGCCGTCATCGGGACCCTCGCGGTGGCGACGGTCAACGAGCTGCTGCGCAACTTCGAGGAAGGCGCCGACGTGCTCGGGCTGATCTCGATCGACGCGGCGCCGGGCCTCGCCGCCATCGGCCTCGGCCTGATCCTGCTGGCGACCATGGTCGCGCTGCCGAGAGGGTTGAGCGGCGGTCGCGAGGCGGGTGAAATCGAGCCGATCCACCGCCGGCTGCGCCCCCGAGCGCCATCGGCGCCGCCCGCAGCGGCGAGACCGGACCGAGCAGGGCCGAGGTCCGCCCGAGGAGCGTCCCCGGGCCTTCGCGCCGAGGGAGTCTCCCTTGGGTTCTCCGGGCTGCAGGTGCTGAGAGGAGTGGAGCTCGAGCTGCCTCCTGGTGACGCCCTCGGGCTGATCGGCCCGAACGGCGCGGGCAAGACCACGCTCGTCAACGTCCTCAGTGGCTTCCAGGCTCCGGATTCCGGAAGCGTCTTCCTCGATGGGGTCGCCGTGACCGGCTGGTCGCCGCAGCGGCTCGCGCGGACGGGGCTCGGGCGCACGTTCCAGGCTGGCCTCCCCTTCCCTGGGCTGACCGTGATGGAGAGCGTCGCCGTGGGAGCGATGGGCGTCGGCGTCTCCCCCCGACGCGCCGTCGAGGTCGCCGCAGACGTGCTCGAGCGCCTCGGCCTGAGCGAGCAGGCGCAGAGCCCCGCCGGCCTGCAGCCGCCGGGGAGCCAGAGGCTGCTGGGCATCGCCCGCGCCCTTGCCACCGGGCCGCGCTACCTGCTGCTCGACGAGCCCGCGGCAGGGCTGATCGACGAGGAGCGCCAGGAGCTGGTGGCGATTCTCCGCGAGGCGATCCGGGACTTCGGCTGCGCGATCCTGCTGATCGAGCACGACATGAACGTGGTGATGGAGCTCTGCTCGCGGGTGCAGGTACTCGACGACGGCAGAACGGTCGCGGTCGGGAGCCCCGAGGAAGTCCGAGCCGATCCCGCCGTGGTCGAGGCCTACCTCGGCACTTCGTACGCGGGGAGCGCACGTGCTTGAGCTGCGGGGGCTGAAGGTTGCCTACGGAGGCGTCGAGGTCCTCCATGGCGTCGAGATGAGCCTCGAGGAGGGGGAAGTGGTCGGCGTGGTCGGCCCCAACGGCGCCGGCAAGAGCTCGCTCCTGCGTGCGATCTGCGGCCTCACGCGTGCGAGCGCCGGCGAGATCAGCTTCGAAGGCAGGTCTCTGCGCGGGCTTGCGCCGGAGGAGATCGCGAGGTCGGGAATCGCGCTGGTGCCCGAGGGCCGTCAGATCTTCGGCACGCTGACCGTGGCGGAGAACCTGCGCCTGGCCGCTCGAGACAACGACCGCGAGACGATGGAGCAGGTCATGGAGCGGCTTCCGATCCTGCGGAAGCGAGCCGGGCAGCGTGCCGACCGGCTCTCGGGCGGTGAGCAGCAACAGCTCGCGGTGGCCCGCGCCCTGCTGCGCAAGCCACGGCTGTTGATCCTCGACGAGCCCTCGCTCGGCCTCGCACCGAAGACGATCGACGTCGTATACGGGCTGCTCGAGGAACTTCGCGCCGAGGGAGCGACGATGCTCCTCGTCGAGCAGAACGCGGCGCGGACGATCGACTTCTGCCAGCGAAGCCTGGTACTCGCCGGTGGCAAGGTCCGCGCCAGCGGATTGCGCAAAGAATTGCAACGCAATCCCGACGTATTGCGTGCTTACATGGGAAGACAGCTATGAGTGCCAAACCGGAGATGACCGACGACCACCCTTCCCTACCACCGAGCAGCGAAGACATAGTGCTGGCGCTGCGCCACTGCTGGCAGCCGGTAGCGAGGCTGGAGGACCTGAAGGACGGACCCCAACGAGCGGTTCTGCTCGGCGAGCCCCTCGCCGTCTTCCTCACCGAGAGCGGCGAGGCGGCCGTGGTCGCCGACCGCTGCGCCCACCGCGGCGCTCTGCTCTCGATGGGCAAGGTCTGCGGCGAGAGCATCCAGTGCCCCTACCACGGCTGGGAGTGGGCGGGCGACGGTTCCTGCACCCGGATTCCCTCGCTTGCCGATCAACGCCAGATCCCGCCGCTGGCCCGGATCCCGTCATATCCGTGCCGGGTGCACTGGGGGCTCGTCTGGACGACGCTCGAAGAGCCGCTGACCGACGTGCCCGACGTCCCATGGTTCGACCCGGATACGTGGAAGTGGGGTCACGGCCCTCCCTTCGAGCTGCCGGTCGCCTTCGGGCTGATGATCGAGAACTTCCGCGACGTTGCCCACTTCGCCTTCGTCCACGAGGCCACCCTCGGCGCCCAACCGGCGGTGATCGAGCCACTGGCGCCGGAGAGGAACGGGCTCGAGGTGACGCTCCGCCGAAACATGGAATGGGGAGATGACGCGAGTGCGGCACTGGGCCCGCTGCAGGAAATCGGTTACCACGCGATCGCGCCCAACTTCATTTCGGCGAGGTTGTTCAGCGACGAAGGCGAACGCTGCCTGCTTCACGTCGCGCGCGCCATCAGCGCAACCGAGTCGGTGCACTACTGGATCGAGGGGGGCCTCGAGAACTTCGACCAGGAGCAACTCGAGAAAGCGATCGCCTTCGACGCCGAAGTCTACGCTGAGGACGTCGGGGTCATCTCGAAAATCCAGCCGCCCGAACTGCCGCTGGACCCGAACGCGGAGATCAACACCCTTGCCGACCGGTACACGCTCGCCTATCGAGAGACGTATGCGGATTTCGTAAGGCAGGCCCTCGCCATGCGCAGCGCCCGAGCCGGCGCGGCGAACTGACGCCTCATTCGCCGTACTCGGGGATGAACCCCGGCTCGACCTTGGTCACCAGCTTCGGCTTGCCGTTCGAGAGAACGTAGACCGGCCAGGCCCGCTTCGGGTAGTGGTCGTCCGCGCTGTAGCTGACCCTTCCATTAATCGTGTCGTGAGGCTTGGCCTCGAGAGCATCGGCAAGCACGTCGCCCTCAACGCTGCCCGTTTCTTCGATCGCCTCGATGATCATCTGACCGCCCGCGTACCACGCCAGGAGGTTGGTCGCGATGTCGGTGTTGATTCCAGCCTTCTCGAGCTTCTCGAGCAGTTCGGCGGTGGCCTTGTTCGGCGGGTCGTAAGACGATCCGTTCGAGGTGAAGTAGATGTCCTCGGTGTTCGGGATGCCCTTCACCCAAAACAGGCCGTCGAAGGCCGTCGGCCCGTAGATCGGCAGCTGTACTCCCGCGGCGCGGATCTGCTTGATCGCCGCGGCGCCCCCGGGCGGATAGGAGCACATGATGACGGCGTCGGCATCGGAGCCTTTCAGCTTGCTGACCTGGCTCGAGATCGAGGCGTCGGTGTTCTCGAAATCGACGGAATCCTCGATCGTGCCGCCAAGCTCTTCCCAGCTCTGCTCGAAGCCGGAGCAGGCAGCCTTGCCGTAGATGATCGCCGTGTCCCGGAAGAGGAACGGGCGCCTGATGCCCTCGCCATAAAGGAATGAGGCCGCGGCGCTCACCTCGCTGAGGAGGCTCGGATTCGAGGTGAAGGAGAGGCGACCGGACGTCGGGGGGCCGAAACCCGGCTCGTTGACGATCGCGAAGTTGAGCTTGTCGTGTTCCTCGGCGAGGGGGGATCCGGCTGCAGCGGTCAGCGACTCACCGGTGAAGAAGAGCACGTCCGCATCGTCTTCGATCACCTTCTGCACCGCCAGCACGGCTTGCTGCGGATCGGAACGCGTGTCAGCCTGAACCACCCGCAGCTTGCGGCCGTCGATGCCGCCGCGAGCGTTGGTTTCCTTCACGAACTGTTCGAGGGCGACGATGGCGTCGTCGTAGACAGCCATGTAGCCGGTCTGGGCGATTGCGGCGCCGATGACTATTTCCTCTGGAAGCCCCGACGAGGATGAGGCTTCGTCCGAGTTGCCGCTGCCCCCGCAACCGCTCAGCAGAACGAGGACGAAAATCAACAGCAGTGGGGAAAGTTTTGTGACTTGTCGCATTGGTGAATCCAGTAGGACCCGAGGGGTTCTTAAACACATCCTATGTAAGTGCGCTCACCGACTTCGCCCGCGCCCCCGGTTCGGTGAACCCGTGGCCTCATAGTGAAGCTGCGAGATATCGCTGCGGGCGAGGATGCGGGTCAGCTCGACGGGACGCTCGCGGCCTTTACCTTCGGGGACGTCGTACTGGAAGAGCCGGCCGATGAAGATCGGGTCGCCGGTGCGGACACCGAGGGTTTTGGCAGTCCAGGGGCCGCAGGAGGAACTCTCGAACGAAGCGTCGATCCGGCCCAGCTTCGGCGACTCGTCGAGGACAGGGCGTTCGCCGGCCTGGAGCGAGATCGCGGCGTTCAGCAGCCATGGCACCCGTTCGACGGGGAAAAAGGAGTCGACCAGGCAAAGGGGTTCGTCGGCGCGGAGGATCGAGGTGACCTGAGCGACGGTCTGCCCCGGGGAGACGTCGAGGTAATTCGCGATGACCTGGTCGTTCGTCTGCCGGCGAATGCGCAGGACGGCGATCCGCGACTCACTGAAGCGATCCTCCCGCAGGGAGCGGATCAGGCCCCTGATCGGCACGCGGCGCTTCGGCGCGGCGACGTAGGTCCCCGAGCCGCGGCGGCGATAGATGTCCCCGTCGCGTTCGAGCAGGCTGAGGGCCGGGCGAACGACCGCGCGCGAGACGCCGAAGTGTTCTTCGATCTCGCGCTCCGAGGGAAACAAGGTGCCGGGCTCCCAACCACCCCCCTCGAGCCTCTGCTTGAGGATCTCACCCAGCTGGTAGTAAAGGGGAACCTTGCCGCTGCGCTCTGGCCGGCGGAGTCCCTCGAGGCCGATCGAAGATTGTCGTTTGCGGCGACCGCCCGAGGCGGGTTTATCCGGCTCCAATCAACTCACCGAACGGCCTAATAATGTTCGAATTCGGGGGCGTAAGCGGGCTTGACCCGCTCGAGGAGTTTCGGCTTGCGATCGGGTTTTTCGTAGATGCACCACGGTCCCGAGGGTAGGTGATCGTCGCACGTGTAGCTGAGCGGACCTCTCGCCGGCGGGCACCGGAACAGTGGCAAGCGGTGATCGCAGGGTGCGGAACATCGGGCGGCATCCTAAGTTGAGTCACCGCTCAGCCCCCGGAGTGTGGGGTGCCAAATTGAGTAGTTGTTACTACAAGCGCTACGAAGCGGCGGCCGAAACGGCGGTCCCGGCGGTCTGCTCCTCGAAGTGCTTGCTCAGCATCGTCACCTGGCCCTGGTAGTTGGACCCCAGGTCGGTGCCGTAGAGCCGCTCCGCCGGGGCCGACATCCACTCGAGGCCGAGCTTGCAGACAGGCTGGCGGTGCTCGACCATGAAGGAGACGTCGCGAGCGCGCACCTCCAGCGCGGCCCGACTGCCGTGGCGCCCACCCTCGGGGTCGTAGCCGAAGCCCGGGTCGAAGAAACCCGCGTAGTGGGTCCTGAGCTCGCCCGCGGTCGGGTCGTAAGCCATCATCTCTGCGGCGATCTGCGGCGGGATGCAGACCCCCTCAGCCGAGAGCAGCAGGTAGAAGATCTCGGGCTCGAGCACGACGCGACCGCCCGGCTCCGGGTAGACCGGGTCCCAGTAGTCGGTCCAGCGGTAGGCGCGGATCCGCGAGAGGTCGACCGGGAGGCTGTTCTTCTTCGCCCGGTAGCCGACGACGCGGTCGCTCGGGCCGGAGAGATCGAGGCTGAGGAAGAGGCCGTCGGCCACCGCCAGCTCCGACTGGCGCAGCGCGTGCGAATCGAGGTAGAGCAGCGGGAACTCGTCCTGCAGCCCACGAATCTCGTCGTCGGGGAGGCGAACGTCGCCTCGCGCCAAACGCAGCTGGTTGAGCGAGAGGCCGGCTTTCACCTGAATCGCGAAGGAGCGGGGGACTATCTCCAGATAGAGCTTCCCCTGATAACCGGCGCGGATGTCGTCGAAGCGGTGGTGGCGGTCGGTGATGACGCGGGTGAAGACGTCGAGGCGACCGGTCGAGCTCTTCGGGTTCGCCTTCGCCCGCATGTCTTCCGGCAGGTTCAGCTCCTCGAGCAGGGGCACGAGGTAAGGACGATCGCGCTCGAGCACGGCGCCGTCGCGCAGGTCGACCCGCTGGAAGGCCAGACCGTCGATCTTCTCCTCGACGGTCGAATCGACGTCGGGGAGGAACGAGCAGCGCAAGGCCCAGGCAAAGTCTCCGAGTCGCAGGTCGATGCTCGCCGGCTGCACGGCCTCCGGCCGGATTCGGTAGTCGCCGGAGCTGACCCATTCGTCCTCGATCGCCTTGTTCAGATCCTGCGAGGGAAGGACGCCTCTTTTCGGCTCGCTCATTCGGCGGAGACTATTCGCCGAGCCTCTTCTGCGCCCAGGTATGCGGCGAGCGTGAACTCGAGGATCTCCGGAAAAAGCTCACTCAATCGCTCGGCTTCGCCGGCGAGGACGCGGCGGCCAAGCATCGAGGCTACGCCTCCGACCACGGCTTCATCGGTTGCCTCGGGCA
>JALYWY010000345.1 GCA_030852475.1 Actinomycetota bacterium
TCGGCGCTCAGCATTGCGGGTAAAAGCGCCTGGACGCTCGGGTCGTCGTCGGCGACGAGGACGCGAGGGGTGCGACGTGCCGCGCCGTCTCTCCGGTTCGGGGTCTCTTCGTTTTCTTCCTTTATGAACGCCACGATAAATCTCCTCGTCCTCTTCCGTTCCTCCGGTTAGCCTTTCTGCCCGGCGACATTTCTCGCCTTGAGCCGTACCGCCCCGAAGGCCGCAAGCGCGGCCAAAGCCATCGCCGCGAGCCCTTCCAGGTAGAGTTCCGCGGCGGCCGCGAGCAGCCCGAACAGGGCGAGGCAGGCCGCCATGAATGTGAGAAATAATTTGAGCGCGGAGCGCCCGGCACCTTCTTTCATGAGAGCTGCCTCGCGGTTCGATTCACCTCTGCACTACTTCCGACTTGCGTACCGCCAGCGGCTCGCCCGACCCTACGGGGAAGACGGCGACGGTGATGCGGCGGAAGTTGCGCGCCGCGTCTACGGTCTCGACCCGCCACGCCCGGACGTAAATCTGCATCCCGTTCGCGGGCGGCGCCGCCCCGAAGGCGGCGCGGACGAAGTCGAACGCGGTCCCGGCGGCCTGCGGGGTGGCGACGATCTGGTCGCAGTAGCTGGTCGTGCAGTCGAGCGTGACGGAGTTGTCCGCGTTGCGGACGGGGTCGCCCTGCGCCGTGACGGCGAAGCTTCCGCCGGCGGGGAGGTCGGCGTTCCTCCGCGCGGCGAGTTCGTTGAGGAGTGACTCAGCCTGCTTGGCCGCCTTGTCCTGCCGCTCCTTCATGAGCAGGGGCTCGACGTTCCAGCGGAGGAACTGGGCCGCGGAGAGGAGCACGACGGTGAAGATGACGAGGCCGATGACGGCCTCGACGAGAATCGCGCCGGACTCTCCCCCCCGCGTCTTCACCTTCGGCGTTCGTCTTTCTACTCTCATCTGCCCCTCTTCAACTTCCTGCCCGTCTCACAGGGTCGTCCGCTCCAGCAGGCCCCGCACGTTTTGAGGTGCTGTGCGAAGGTCTCGGAGGATGGCTGGTGTTGACGGCCGCCGTCGTTGCGTGTCTCTTTCATCTCCGCCGCTTCCTCGTCGCGCTTACAGCAGGTCAGTGTTTGTCGCTGAGCTGGCCGATGAGACTGAACAAAGGCCAGTAAGCGGCCATCACGAGCATGGCGATGATCGTGCCCGCGATGGCGATTGAAATCGGCTCGGCCAGCTTCGAGAGGCGGGTGATGGACTTCTCCACCTCGTAGTCGAGCAGGTCGGCCGTGTCGTGGAGTTTCGTCAGGTCGCCGGTGTCCTCGGCCGTGGCGACGGCCGGCGCGAACATGTCGGTGAACAGCCACGAGTACGGGATGACGGCCGTCTTCAGTTTGAGCCTGTGTTTGGTGAGCGCCTCTTTGATGGAGGCGAGCGTGTCGCTGTAGACGGCGTTGATGGATGCCTCGGCGATCTCTTGCAGGAACTCCGACGGCTTCATGACGTTGCTGAGGATGGCGATCAGGCGGGTCGTGTAGGCCGCGTTGAACGTCCTCAGCACCTCGCCGATGAGAGGCCACTTCAACATCCTCCGGCCGAAGAACTCGGCCCCCGCCGGGGTGCGCGCCCACTTGAACAGCCACACGACGGCCGCGACCGCGCCCACGATGGCCGCGATGCCCGGCAGGCTCGTGATGTTGCGGGAGACGGCGAGCAGGATGCGCGTCATCAACGGGAGCTGCGCCTGCGAAGTCTCCAGCAGGCCCTTGTACATCTCCTCCATCTGCGGCAGCACGTAGTAGCAGAGGACGAAGACGATGACGAGCGAGAGCGCGAGGATGACGCCGGGGTAGATGAGCGCGCTGACGATGCGCGAGATGTTCTCGGCGGTCTTGATCTGCGACTGCCCGTACCTGAGCAGCATGCCCGTCGGGTCGCCCTCCTTCGCCCCGACGGCGAGGATCTTGACGAACGACTCGGGGAAGACGTCGGGGCGCTTGCGGAAGGCGTCCGCCACGGTCAGCGCCTCGCCCTTCATGGCGTCGCGCACGTCGTAGAGGGCGGCGCGCATCAGTGGGTGCGTGGCTGTCTTCGCCATCTCGCCGACGGCGAAGCGGACGGGCTGGTTGGCCTTCGTGCGCTGCGCGAGCTGGAGGGCGAAGATGCCGATGTCGGTGCGCGAGACCTTCTTCTTACGGCCGAGGCGCGTCATGAGGTCTTCGCGCCGAGCCCACACTTCGACGTCCGTCAGGCCGGACTCTTCCAGCGACCTGCGGGCCTCGTCGTCGTCCTCCGCGAACAGGTAATACTTGACGCGGGTGCCCAAAGCGTCAGTGCCCGAGTAGTTGAAGATGATTAGTTCGGGCTCTCTGGCTCCGCTCGCGGGCGT
>JALYWY010000103.1 GCA_030852475.1 Actinomycetota bacterium
ACGCTGCGGATCACGCCGAGGCCGTCCTCGCCGCAGTCGCCGGTGACCGCGACCCGCGGCTCCTTCTGGATCTCCGGCGAGCGGTCGAAGATCGTCTCGTCGGTGACGTAGGGCATGTTGGCGATCACCAGGTCGACGTCTTCGGCTTCGACCGAGTCGGGCAGGCCCTTGCCGACGGTGATCTCGATGTCGAGGCCGAGCCGCTCGGCGTTCTCCCGCGCCGCTTCGACCGCTTCCGGCGAGAGGTCCGAGGCGGTGATCTTCAGGTCGGGGCGCTCCGAGAGCAGCGCCAGCGAGATCGCGCCGGAGCCGGTGCCGACCTCGTGCACGCGCGCGCCCTCGGGGAGGGTCGTGCCGACCTCGACCAGCAGCTCGGTCTCCTTGCGCGGCCAGAGCACGCGCTCGTCGACGTAGATCTCGAGGTTGCGGAAGGGGGCGCGGCCGAGGATGTAGGCCATCGGCTCGCGCTCGACCCGGCGCTGGACGTTGGCCTCGATCTTCTCGGCAACCTCGCCGCCGACCTCGCCGGCGCTCTCGACCGAGAGCTCGTCGGGCTTGACGCCGAGGGCGTCGGCGACGAGGACTTCGGCGTCGGTGCGCGCGTCCTCCACGCCGGCGGCGCCGATGCGCTCGGCCGCGTCGTCGAGGATCGCCCCTACGGTCCGCGCCGGGGACCCCTCACTCTGCACGTCGATTGCCGCCATTACCGTCCCATCCTCCCAGTTCAAACCGCTCCAAAGTTCTTGCGCAAGATACCACCATGTCGGCGAGCGACCACCGCGACCCAGACCGCCCCCGCGGCCATCATCGCAAGGCTCTCCAATTGCGCCATCGTCAGCCCCAGAGCGGTCTCATCGTTGCGGCGGAGGAACTCGACCAGGAAGCGCTCGGCCCCCGCGTATAGGAGGTAGAGGGCGAAGAGGACCCCGGTGCGGACGCGGTCGCGCAGCCGCCAGAGAATCCAGGCGCCGAGGCCCATCGCCAGCGCCTCGTAGACCGGCGTCGGATGGACCTCTTCGTCGGTCGGCACGGTGCCGTCGGGATAGGCCATCGCCCAGGGCCCGTCCCAGGCCTTGCCGTAGTCGCCGTCGCCGGAGAGCTGGCAGCCGACGCGGCCGATCGCGTAGCCGAGCGCCAGCGCCGGGGCCGCGACGTCGAGCAGCGCCAGGCCGAGGAAGCCGCGCCACCAGGCCCAGAGGAAGACGGCGATGGCGCCGCCGACCGCGCCGCCGTACCAGGTCAGCCCCGAGCCGGAGAAGAGGTTGCCGAGCAGGTCGTCGCTGACCTCGCTGTAGTTGTCGAGGATGAAGTAGAGGCGGGAGCCGATGACGCCGCCGATCAGCGCCGCGAACCCCATCTCGTAGGCCCAGTCGACCGGCTTGCCGATCTCGTCCAAGCGCTTCCAGATCAGCGCCCCCGCGGCGAGGAAGGCGAGCGCGAACATCAACCCGAAGGTCTGCAGCGTCACCGGGCCGATCTCGATCTCGGGGTACATCGCTCAGCCCCGCGGCTTCCGCTCGCCAAGGGGGTCCATCGGGACGATTCCCGGCTGCGCTTCGACCCGCTCCAGCCAGGCCCGAACCGCCGGCAGCGGCTCGAGGTCGAAACCGGCCTCCTCGGCGACGTGCGTGTAGGCGTAGAGGCAGATGTCGGCGATCGTGAACCGCCCGCCGACGAAGAACTCCCGCTCGCGCAGGTGCCGCTCCATCGCCTTCAGCGCCTCGCGCCCGGACGCCCGCCGCAGGTCGAGGTCGGTCGGGCGAGGGAAATCCTCAGGGGCGATCGCGTCCCAGAACCGCGGCACCGCGATCCCCGGCTCGTGCTTGTACTGCTCGAAGAACATCCACTGCAGGATCCGGGCCCGCTCGTAGGCGTCGTCGGGCAGGTACTCGCTGCCGTCGGCGAAGTACCAGAGGATCGCGTTGGACTCGGCCAGCGGCCGGCCGTCCTCGAGCACCACCGTCGGCACGTTGAGCGTCGGGCTGAGCCCGCCGAGCTTCTCGATCCGGTCGCTGTAGTCGGTCACCGACATCTCCCGCCGCTCGTACTCGATCCCGCGCAGGCCGAGGATCAGCCGCACCTTGTGGCAGTTGCCGGAGGCCGGGTTGTCGTAGAGGACCAGGGTCACGGGAAGCGCCTCGCTACTCGGTGAGCAGCGCCTCCAGCAGCGCCTTCTGGGCGTGCAGCCGGTTCTCGGCCTGGTCCCAGACGGCGGAGCGATCGCCGTAGAGGACATCGGCGGCGATCTCTTCGCCGGGGTGGGCCGGCAGGCAGTGGAGGACGATCGCCCGCTCCTTGGCGGCGGCGAGCAGGTCGCCGTCGAGCTGGAACGGGGCAAGGTCGGACCGCCGCCGCGCCGCCTCCTCCTCGTCGCCCATGCTGATCCAGACGTCGGTGTAGAGGGCATCGGCGCCGGCCGCGGCGGCGCGCGGGTCGCCGGTCAGCTTCGCCTCGTGCCCCTCCTCGAGCCGGTAGCCGGGGGGGGATGCGACCACCACTTCGACTCCGGCCAGCTCGCCGAGGATCGCCAGCGAGCGGGCGACGTTGTTGCCGTCGCCGACGTAGGCGAGCCGCAGCCCCTGCAGGTCGCCGAAGCGCTCGCGCAGGGTCAGCAGATCGGCCAGCGCCTGGCAGGGATGGTGGAGCGGGGTGAGCCCGTTGACCACCGGCACCTCGGCCGCCTCGGCCAGCCCGGCGACGGTCTCGTGGGAGCCGGAGCGGATCACGATCGCGTCGACGTAGCGGGAGAGGACGCGGGCGGTGTCGGAAACCGACTCGCCCCGGCTGAGCTGCATCTCGTCCCCGCGCAGGACCACCGGGTGGGCGCCGAGCTCGGCGACCCCGACCTCGAAGCTGATCCGGGTCCGCGTCGAGGGCCGTTCGAAGACCAGCGCGACGCTGCGCCCGGCGAGCGAATCCCCGCCGACCCGCTCCCCGCGCCCGGCTTTCAGCCTCGCCGCCCGGTCGAGCAGCTTGCCGAGCTCGAACGCGCCGAGCTCTTCGCCGGTGAGGAAGTCCCGCTTCAAGCTTGCGGATACTACGGACCGTGGAGCTGACCGCACTGTGCTGGAACCTCTTCCACGGGCGCGACTACCCGCCCGACCGGGAGCTGCGCACCTGGCGTTCGCGGCTGCTGCGTTTCGAGGAGCGCAACGCCACCCACGTCCAGGTCAACCGCGACCTCACCGCGGAGTTCGCGACGCTGCTCTCCTCCTGGGAGTGGGACGTGGCGCTGCTGCAGGAGTGCCCGCCGCGCTTCGCCGAGCCGCTGGCGCGGGCCTGCGGGGCCGAGTGGCACCGGGCGCTCACCTCGCGCAACTCCTTTGCCCCGCTGCGGACGCTGCTGGCGCGGCAGAACCCGGACCTGATCGCCTCCGGCGAGGGGGGCTCCAACCTGATCCTGGTGCGGGTGCCCGGCAAGCTCGGCGGGATCGCCGAGCGGCGGGCGAGCGCGATCCACGAGGGCGAGCCGGAGCGACGGGCGATGGCTTTCGTCCGCACCGCCTCCGGCGTCTGCGTCGCCAACCTGCACGCGACCGCGCACTGGCCGCAGCTGGCGGCGGAGGACGTGGAAAAAGGAGCGCGGGCGGCGCTCGAGTGGGCCGCCGGCTCGCCGCTGATCTTCGGCGGCGACTTCAACCTGCGGCCGGCGAAACAACCGCGGATCTTCGAGAGGCTGCGCGAGGAGTTCGGCCTCGGCGGGGAGCCGACCGGCCCCACCGCGATCGACCACGTCTTCCACCGCGGGCTCGAAGCGGTGGCGCCGCCGGAGCACTGGCCGCCGGAGCGGCGCGAGCTGCAGCTCGAGGGAAAGGCCCTGCGCCTCTCCGATCACGACGTCGTGCAGGCACGTTTCCTTGCCGCCGAGCCACACCTCCTGCGGAACTGAGATAGTCGAAGTCCACCAGCGGGAAAACCGACAACGGAGGCACACCTAGATGGCGGAGAAAAAAGCGAGCGGCAAAACCAAAAAAGCGAAAGCCGCCGCGAAATCGAAATCGTCGAAAGCCAAAAAAACGACGAAATCGAAAGCGAAAAAAGCTTCGAAAAAAGCGGCACCGAAAAAATCGACGGCGAAAAAAAGCTCCGCCAAAAAAAGCTCGAAAAAAGGCAGCGGCAAAGCCTCCAGCAAAGCGACGAGCGGGCTCGACAAGAGCGTCGCGCAGTTCCGCGAGAGCCTCGAGCAGAGCGTCACGCTCAGCCGCGACCGGATCCAGGACGTCGTCGACGACGCCGTGAAACGCGGCCGGATGACCCGCAGCGATGCCGAGAAACTGCTCAGCGAGCTGGTCAAAAAAGGCCGTAAACAGACCGACGCCCTGCTCAAAGAGCTCGAGCGCCTGGCCAAACAAGCGCGCAACGCGCTGCCATAGGTGGAGGCGGCCGGCACCACCACGCCGGCGGCCCGCGGCCCACGCCGCGGCGACCTGCTCGAGCTGGAGATCGACTCGCTCGCCTTCGGCGGGCGAGGGGTCGCCCGCGCCGAGGGCTTCGTCGTCTTCGTCGCCGGCGCCCTGCCCGGCGACAAGGTCCGCGCCGAGGTCACCAAAGGCAAGAAGCGCTTCGCCGAGGCGCGGACCGTCGAGGTCCTCCGCGCCTCGGCCGACCGCTTGCCCGACCGGTGCGCCCACGGCGGCGAGCCCTGCCCGGGGGCGCCCTGGCAGGGCCTCCCCTACGAGCGCCAGCTCCACTACAAGCAGGAGCAGGTCGGCGATGCCCTGAAGCGGATCGGCGACCTCGAGGGATACGAGCTGGAGGAGATCGTGCCGGCGGTGGAGCAGTGGCGCTACCGCAACAAGCTCGAGTACTCCTTCGGCGAAACCGACGAGGAGCTGACGCTCGGGTTCCATGCCCGCGGGCGCTGGGACCTGACCGTCGAGGTCGACGACTGCCACCTCTCCTCCGAGGCGGGAAACGAGGCGCGCAACGCGGTCCGCGAGTGGGCGCGGGCCGAATCGATCCCCGCCTTCGACGCCCGCAACCGCCGCGGCGTCCTGCGCAACCTCGCCGTCCGCGAGGGGCGGCGCACGGGCCAGGTCCAGACCCGCCTGGTGACGACGAAAGCCCGCTTCCCCCGCCCGCCGGTCGACCTCCACACGATGGTCGAGGACGAATCCGGCGGCACCGACGGGCCGACCGGGGTGCTCGGCGAGGAGCGGCTGCGCGAGGAGCTCTGCGGCCTGCGGCTGGAGATGTCCCACGGCGCCTTCTTCCAGACCAACACCGAGATGGCCGAGCGCCTCTACGCGGTCGCCGCCG
>JALYWY010000362.1 GCA_030852475.1 Actinomycetota bacterium
CCTTCCCGCCGCCGATGAAACCGCGACGGTCTGGCGCGCCCTGCTCGACGCCGGCGCCGCTCCGGCCGGGCTGGGCGCCCGGGACACGCTCCGGCTCGAGGTCTGCTTCCACCTGCACGGGTCCGACATGGGCCCCGACCGCAACCCGATCGAGGCCGGCCTCGGCTGGTGCTGCAAGGAGGAGACGGGGTTCGTCGGCTCCGAGGCGATCGCCCGCGCCCGCGCCGAGGGGACCGCGGAGACCCTTGTCGCCTTCAAGATCGAGGGCCAGGGCATCCCCCGCGAAGGCAACCCGGTCCTGCACGGGGACGAGCAGGTTGGCGCCGTCACCAGCGGTACCTTCTCGCCCTCACTCGAAGTCGGCGCCGGGATGGCCTACGTGAAGTCGGAGCTTGCGGAGGTCGGTACCGAGATCGAGATCGACGTGCGCGGCAAGCGCCGCCCCGCCCGGATAGCTTCCAAGCCCCTGTACTCGAAAAGGAGCTGAGCCTTGGCCGACGCCACCTACCCCGACGACCTGCGCTACCACGAGGAACACGACTGGGCCCGGATCGAGGGCGACCAGGCGACCTTCGGGATTACCTGGTACGCGCAGGACTCGCTCGGCGAGGTCGTCTTCTACGACCCGCCCGAAGTCGGCGCGACGATCCAGAAAGACTCTTCCTACGCCGAGGTCGAGTCGGTGAAGGCGGTCTCCGACGTGATCGCGCCGATGTCCGGCGAGGTGGTCGAGATCAACGAGGCGCTACAGGACGCGCCCGAGCAGGTCAACGAGGACCCCTACGGCGCCGGCTGGCTGGTCAAAGTACGGCTGACCTCGCCCGAGGAGGCCGAGGCGCTGCTGGGCCCCGAGGAATACCGCAAGTTGCTGGACAGCTAGCCGCTAAGCCCAGCCACCCGCTTCCCTAGCCTTAGCCAAGTGACGCGCTACACCTCCGCGACTCCTGACGACCGCCGGGAGATGCTCGACGCGATCGGCGTCTCCTCCTCGGCCGAGCTCTTCGAGCAGATCCCCGAGCCGCTGCGGCTGGGCCGGCCGCTGGCGCTGCCGGACGGGATGGGCGAGGCCGAGGTCTACGAGCGCCTCGCCGCGCTGGCCGGGCGCAACGCCGACGCCGAAGAGCAGACCTGCTTCGTCGGCGCGGGGATGTACGACCACTACGTGCCGGCGATCGTCGACGCGATCACCTCGCGCTCCGAGTTCCTCACCCCCTACACGCCCTACCAGCCGGAGATCTCCCAGGGCGGGCTGCAGGTGATGTTCGAGTTCCAGACGGCGATGTCGGAGCTGACCGGGCTGCCGGTCTCCAGCGCCGGCCTCTACGAGGGCCCCTCCTCGCTCGCCTCCGCCGGCTATCTGGCGATGGGCGCGACCAAGCGCAAGAAGTTCGTGATCTCCCGCGGCGTCCACCCGCACAGCCGCGAGACGCTCGCCACCTACTCGGTCGGCTACGGCGCCGAGGTGGTCGAGGTCGGCCTCGAGGGCGGGCTGACCGACGCGGCCGCGCTGGCAGAGGCGGTCGACGGCGAGACCGCCGCGGTCTTCCTCCAGAGCCCGAACTTCCTCGGCGCGGTCGAGGACGTCGAGGCCCTCGGCGCGGCGGCGAAGGAGCACGGGGCGCTGCTGGTCGTCGCCTGCGACCCGATGACGCTCGGAATCCTCAAGTCGCCGGGCGAATGCGGCGCCGACATCGCCGTCGGCGAGGGGCAGCCGCTGGGCAATCGTTTGGACTTCGGCGGGCCTTCTTTTGGTTTCTTCTGCGCGACCGAGGCGCAGATCCGCCGCATGCCGGGCCGGATCGCCGGCGAAACCGAGGACGTCGACGGGCGCCGCGGCTTCGTCCTGGCGCTGCAGACGCGCGAGCAGCACATCCGCCGCGAGAAAGCCACCAACAACATCTGCACCGCCCAGGCGCTGAACGCGCTGGGGGCGATGATCCACCTCGCCTGGCTCGGCCGCAACGGCTTCCGCGAGCTCGGCGAGCTGCTGGTGCAGCGGACCGCCTACGCGCGCGAGCGGCTCGGCGCCGTCAGCGGGGTCGAGCCGCTGCACACCTCGCCGGTCGCGCGCGAGTTCGCGGTGCGGCTGGACGCGCCTGTGGACAAGGTGCTCGACCGCGTCGCCGAGCGCGGGATCGCCGCCGGCTACCCGCTTGGCCGCGAGTACCCCGAGTTCGAGGACGGCCTCCTAGTCGCGATCACCGAGCGCCGGACGAAAGCCCAGATCGACGAGCTGGCTGAGGCGCTGGG
>JALYWY010000106.1 GCA_030852475.1 Actinomycetota bacterium
GTCATCCCCTGAGCGAATGTCCGCGAAGCGCGCGATATGCAATCTGTCTTTTGCCCGCCATAGGCGGGCTCCATCTGATGGAGCTGTCCCGATAGGGACGCGACCCAATTCGCTCAGGGGATGACCGGGTCCCTTACCGGCTGCGGCTAAGCGAAGAACTCGCGGGCTTGCTCGGCGACGAGATCTGGCTTCTCGTCCGCGATGAAGTGGCCGCAGTCGTCGACCAGCACGACCTGCATGTCGTCGGCGTGCTGCTCGTAGCCGCCGAGGACCTCGGGTCGGAGGACCATGTCTCCGGTGCCGAAGAGGAGGCGGGTCGGGACGGTGAGATGGGCGTTCGCGTAGCGGCCGCGGGCCATCGAGGGGGTCTCGCGCACGGTGAAGGTCCGGTAGGTCTGCACCGCCGCCCGCGCCCGATCCGGCTCGGTGAAAGTGTCGGAGAAGGCGTGGATGGTGGTGCTGTCCCAAACCTCCTTCTGCACCGACCCGCCGACCAGGACCTTGGGGATGAACTTGCCGCTGGTGTGCAGCCGGTAGCCGACCCCGGGGGTGGAGATCATCCACTGGTACGCGAAGCGCCAGAGGTGGGGCGCCATCGCCCGCATGCTCGTCCATGGCGGCAGGATGTTGAGCGCCAGGTAGCGCTCGATCCGCTGCGGCTCCCGCAGAGAGAGCAGGAAGCCGATCCAGCCGCCCCAGTCGTGGCCGACCAGCTTCACCCGCTCGAGGCCCAGCTCGTCGAGGACGGCGAGGACGTCGTCGGCGAGGTTCTCCTTCTCGTAGCCGCCCTTCGGCGCCTGCGACCAGCCGAACCCGCGCAGGTCGAGCGCCAGCACCCGGTGGCTCTCGGCCAGCGCCGGCATCAGGTGGCGCCACTCGTACCAGTGCTGCGGCCAGCCGTGGAGGCAGAGGACGACGTCGCCGCCGCCGCTGCCGGCTTCGGCGTAGTGGAACTCGAGGCCGCGGGCGCGGACCCAGTGATGGGTGACACCGTCGATGTGAGGCGGCTGGCTCACCAGCCAAAGAGGCTAGAGGATCGCCTGGAGCCCGGGGGCGGCCAGGCGACCGGCTGCGCGCCGGGATCTCGCGCCAGCCGCCCGGCCCCCCTTTCGCTCAGCGCAGCGCGGCCGCCGCCGACTGGCGAAAGTCGTTGAGCATCTCCTCCATGGCGCCGACCTCGCACGGGACCATCTCCGGCCACGGCTTGTCGGGGTGCTCCTGAAGCGTCTTCAGCCCGTTGCCGCTGATGATCGCGACGACGGTCTCGTCGGGAGCGATCTTCCCTTCCTGGGCCAGCCGCGCGGTCGAGGCGATCGTGGTGCCGCCGGCGGGCTCGGTGAGGATCCCCTCGGTCGAGGCGAGGAGGTCGATCGCGCCGAAGATCTCGTCGTCGGAAGCCGCCGCCCCGGCGCCGCCGCGCGAGACCACCGCATCGACGACGAGGGCCCCGTCGCCCGGGGCCCCGATCGCCAAGGAGTGCGCGAGCGTCTCCGGCGTCTGAGTCTCGATCTCGGCCCCGCCGGCTGAGATCGCGGTGACGATCGGCGAACAGCCGCTGGCCTGGGCGATGTTGATCTTCGCCCCCGCCGTCTCGGCGAGACCGACTTTCTCCAGCTCGACCAGCCCCTTGTGGACGCGCGAGGAGAGGGTGCCGCCGGCGGCCGGGATCACGAAGTGGTCCGGCGCCTTCCAGCCCAGCTCCTCGACCACCTCGAAGGCCATCGTCTTCGCCCCCTCGGCGTAGAACGGGCGCAGGGTGATGTTGGCGAACTCCATCCCGGTCGTGACCGCCAGCTCGCGGCAGGCGCGGTTGGCCTGGTCGTAGTTGGCGTCGAGCTGGATGACCTCCGCCCCCAGGGCGCGGCAGGCCTTCGCCTTGCCCTTCTCCATATTGCCCGGGTAGAAGATGTAGGGACGGGCGCCGGCCTGGGCGGCGAGCGCGGCTACGGCGGTGCCGACGTTGCCGGTCGAGACGCAGCCGACCTCGTCCTTGCCCAGCTCCAGCAGGCGGGCGATCGCCATCCCCACCACCCGGTCCTTGTAGGAGAACGAGGGCCGGTTGCTCGAGTCGTCCTTCAGGTAGAGGTTGCTGAGCCCGAGCTCGGCGCCGAGCCGCTCGGCGTGGATCAGCGGCGTTTTGCCGGCGAAGGCGGCGACCCGCTCTTTGGCCTTGAGGTTGAGGATCGGCAGCAGCTCCTCGAAGCGCCAGACGTTCCAGGGGCGCTCCGCCGTCGAGCGCTCGGCGATCCGCTGCTTCGCAAGCTCGTAGTCGTAGTCGACGTCCAGCCCTTCGCCGCAGGCCGGGCACTTGAAGGCTTTGTCCAGCAGCGGCGTCCGGTAGCCGCAGTCGCGGCAGGTGAGTTCGGTGGCACAGGAGCGGGTCCGGAGCCCGTAGGGCTCGGTGAGATGCGGATCTACCGCGTCACTCATGACTCCTCCTTTGCCGCCGATGCCTCGGCGCTAGTCCAGTTCGTCGCACGGGTATAACACATGGTCAATCACTGCTCAACGCTTTTCACCTAAAGATCCCGCGCCTTGGCACACGATCCTCTTCAGCAAGGTAGCGGAACCAGGAGCGGGCGCAAGGGTTTAGTAGGCTCTTGTCTGTAGAGGTTCTGTCAGCAACCGTAGAGGATCGCCTCGATGACCCCCCAGGAGCGCTTTGCCGTCAACCTCCGCCAGGCCCGAACCGAGGCCGGCGTCTCCCAGGAAGAGCTGGGCTACATGTGCGATCTGCACCGCACCGAGGTCTCGCTGCTCGAGCGGGCCGGCCGGGAGCCGCGGATGGCCACGATCGTGAAGCTGGCCGGGGCGCTGAACACGACGCCGGCGGCCCTCTGCGAGGGAATCGCCTGGCTGCCGAAGGCACGGCGCTTCGACGTGAAGCGCCCCCCGCGCGCTTAACCCCTGGGAAGTGAGAGGAGGCGGGGCGACGTCGGCCGAGCCGACGTGACCAGGATCCGTCATGACGATGTAGATCCTGGCTCAGGATTGGTCCTCCTTTGCCACCCCAAGGCGGTTTCCCATATCCGAGAGCCCCGCCTCCTTCACCGGTTGATCGCCCGGTGCGAAATTCATAACAGACCCGGGTGTAGCAATCAAGGGTGTTTGCTCAATCGAGCAAACTTTTGTTTGATTTCTCAGGAAGAAGCAGGCGTGGCCGCGGGCGTGACGGGTATCCCGGCGGCGTCCGGCCAAGCCCTCAGGGCCTCGGCGCTCTCCCCCGCTCCGGCCGCGAGGAGCAGTTCCTCGGCCACGTGAGGCGCGAACGGCACCAGCGTCCGCGCCAAGAGGACGAGTGCGGCGATCTGCGCCTCGGCGTCGGCGCGATCGAGCTGGCCGCGACGCTGGATCACCCGCTTCTCGAAGTCCTGGATGCGCTCGAGCAGGCGGGTGATGTTGCGGATCGCCTTGTGCATCTGCAGCCGCTCGACGTCCTCGGTGATTTTCGACAAGCCGTTCTCGCACCATTTGCGCAGGCGATCGCGCATGTGCTCGGTGTCGGCAGCCGCCTCGGGGTCGTGGGTCAAGCCCTCGAGCCCCTCCAGGCGCTCGTGGGTGTAGTTCCAGAGGTTGCGCAGGAAGCGGCTGGCGAAGCGGACCGCGCCGTCGCTCCAGTTCAGCGTCTTCGCCGGTCCCGCCGCGTAGAGAACCGCCAGGCGGACGGTGTCGGCGCCGTGCTGGGCGACCAGCTCGTCGGGATTGACGACGTTGCCGAGGTGCTTGCTCATCTTGCGGCCGTCGGCGATCACCATCTCGTGGAAGAGGCAGCCGGCGAACGGCTCCCCCTCCTCCATGAAGGCGAAGGGGCCGATGTCGCGCAGCGCCTTGGTCACGACCCGCTGGTCGAAGACGAAGCCGCCGCTGTCGTTGCCGGCGACCAGTCGCTCGGAGGGCAGCCACTTCTGCAGGTCGGGGTGGGTGAACATCTGCTCGTCGCGGTCCTCGGGCGGGACCGCCGCCGGCACCCAGAGCCAGAGCGCGTCGAAGTGGCAGTCGAGGGTGTCGGTCTCCCGCCTGGCGGCGCCGCCGCACTTCGGGCACTCGACGTCGACGAAGTCGGGGCGCTCGGCGAGCGGGTTCCCTTCACCGGTGGGCTGCAGGTCGCGCGGCAAGACCACCGGCAGGTCCTCCTCGGGGACCGGCACCGGACCGCACGTCTCGCAGAGGACGATCGGGATCGGGCAGCCCCAGGCGCGCTGGCGGGAGATCGAGAAGTCGTTGGCGCGGTAGCGGGTGGTCTCCTGGGCGCCCTCGACGGGAGTGGGCCGCGGACCCTCGGCGTCATCGCCCTCGGCCGCCGCGGGGGCCTCGACCCGCTCCAGCCGCCCGGCCAGGTCGCGGTCCGCCTCGTCGATCGCGGGAATCCCGAGCGCCGCCGTCGGTCCGAAGCGGGCGTCGACGATCGGCGAGACGACCACCGGCAGCTCCGAGCCGTCGGGGCCGGCGATCGAGGTGCCGGTGTCGACCAGCGGCACCGAGCGCGCGTCGCGGGCGCTGCGGTCCCAGCCGCCGGAGCGCATCCGCTCCAGCTCCTCGCGGGCCGCCGGGTCGGTCGCCCAGGCGTCGACCTCGGGGTGGCGCGGCGAGAGCACGACGAAGCTGGCGAGGCCGGCGAACTTGCGGTGCGGCGTGAAGACGGTCAGCGAGCGGCCGTCACTCTCCAGGTCAAGCTCGACCCCGTCGGAGCGGCCGAGGATGTAGCGCTGGGTCGCCAGCGCGAGGTCGTCCCACCTGCCGCTCTGGGCGAGCTTGCCGGTGTTGCGGTCGTTCTCCTCCAGGTAGGGGGTGATCCGCAGGAACCAGGTCGGGCGCCGGATCAGCCGCACCTCGTTGTGGCA
>JALYWY010000409.1 GCA_030852475.1 Actinomycetota bacterium
AGAGGATCATCGTCGGGATCGAGAGGACTTCGTAGTTGGCCGCCGTCTGCTGGTTCTCGTCGACGTTGATCGAGACGATCTTGAGGTCGTCGCGCTCGGCGTCGATCTCCTCGAGGACCGGGTGGACAACGCGGCACGGACCGCACCAGGGAGCCCAGAAGTCGACGAGAACAGGTCCGTCGGCGTCGAGCACGTCAGCTTTGAAGGTGGCGTCGGTTACGTCCGTCAATTTGCCAGTCACTGGTATCGGTCTCCCGGTTGCGGTTTCGCTTCAGCTCAATACTTCAGAAAGTATAGCGGCCCTGTACAGACCGACTTAAGGCGTCTGGTCTCCCTACCCGCCATCCCCACGATGGTATTCCTTGGCAGGTGACGAACGCCGAGATCGCCGCCGCCCTGGAAGAGCTGGGGATCCTCTACGAGCTCGACGGGGCGGTGAAATACCGGGTCCTCGCCTACAGCACCGCCGCCAAGGCGATCCGCGAGAGCCCGGTCTCGGTCGCCGAGCTGGCCGCGCAGGGGCGGGCGACCGAGGTGCCCGGGGTCGGCAAGACGCTGGCGGAAAAGATCGACGCGCTGATCGAGACCGGCGAGATCCCGGCCGCGGTGAAGCTGAAGGCGAAGTTCCCGCCGACCCTGATCGAGGTGACCCGCGTCCCCGGCGTCGGCCCGAAAACCGCGCGCCGCCTCTTCGAGGAGCTCGAGATCTGCTCGATGGAGGACCTGAAAGCCGCCGCGGAGGCGGAAAAGGTTCGGCACGTCAAAGGGCTCGGTCCGAAGGCCGAGGAGAACATCCTCGCGGCGCTCGAGCGCCTGGGCGAGCCCGGGGAAGGCCCCGGCCGCCTGCTGCTCTCGAAGGTGAAGCCGATCGCCGAGGAGCTGGCCGAGGCGCTGCGCGAGCACCCGGCCGCGAACCAGGTCGAGGTCGCCGGCTCGGTCCGTCGCTGGGCCGAGACCTGCAAGGACATCGACCTGATCGCCACCGCCGAGGAGCCGGCCGCGCTGGCCGAGCACCTCGCCACCCACCCGCTGATCGCCGCCGCCGGCACCCCCGGTGAGAACGGCGTCCGCGCCCAGACCCACAACGGCGTCTCGGTCGACCTGCGGATCGTCCCGCCGGCCGCCTTCGGCAACCTGCTCCAGCACTTCACCGGTTCCCAGGCCCACAACGTGCAGTTGCGAGAAGAGGCGGTCGCCCGCGGCCTCTCGGTCTCCGAGCACGGGATCACCGAGAAGAGCGAGGGCGGCGACAAGACGACGACCTGCGCGACCGAGGCCGAGGTTTACGAGCGCCTCGGTTACGAGTACGTCGAGCCGGAGCTGCGCGAGGGCCGCGGCGAGCTGAAGGCGGCGCGCGAAGGCAAGCTGCCGAAGCTGGTCGAGATCGCCGACGTCAAGGGCGACCTTCACTCCCACACCACCCTCTCCGACGGCCGCAACAGCGTCGAGGAGATGGCCGAAGCCGCCCGCGAGCGGGGCTACGAGTACCTGGCGATCACCGACCACTCGGCCAGCCACGGCTTCGGCGACCACGTCACCGCCGAGCGGCTCTGGGAGCGGATCGAGGAGGTGGGGGCCTGGAACCAGGGCTACGGGAAGAAGGACTTCCGCCTCCTCTCCGGCTCGGAGATCAACATCGGCCTCGACGGCTCGCTCGACTACCCCGACGATCTGGTGGCGGCGCTCGACTGGGTCGTCGCCAGCGTCCACACCTCCTTCTCGGTCTCCGAAAAGCAGATGACCGAGCGGGTCCTTGCCGCGATCGAGAACCCGAACGTCGACTGCATCGGCCACCTCACCGGTCGCCTGATCGGCCGCCGCGAGCCCTACGGCGTGGACGTCGAGGCGATCGCCGAGGCGGCGGCCCGCACCGGGACGATGATCGAGATCAACGGCAACCCCAACCGCCGCGACCTCTCCGACCTCCACGCCCGTCTCGCGGTCGAAGCCGGCGTCAAGATCGTCCTCAACACCGACGCCCACGGCGTCGACACCCTCGACAACATGGCCTACGCCGTCGCCACCGCCCGCCGCGCCTGGCTCACCCCCGACGACGTCGCCAACGCCCGCGGCTGGGCCCGGTTCAAGAAGTTGATGAAGAAGGGCTAGTAGCCGGACGCACTCAGCTGGTCGCTGCGCAGCCCCGGTGCCCGCACCAGTTCGATCGGTTTGAGGGCGGGGGTGGGGACGACGTAGAACTTGACGCCGTCGCGGGCCTCGATGCCGAGCACCGCCGCCTCGCGGGTGTGCCAGGCGAGCGAGACGATCAGGGCGTAGCCCGCGCCGACCGCGGCTACGCCGGGGAAGAAGATGCCGAGGACGCCGGCGAAGATCGCGGTTAGGGCGATCGGCCAGAGGCGGGTGAAGGCGATCCGGGCCGGGCTCTGGTCGGGTAGCGAGGTGGCGGTGCGGGCGCGGGCCAGTGCGTCGCGGACGTCCTCGGCGGCGCGGTGCGGCTGCCCCAGGTAGAAGCCGATCGCGAGTGCGATCAGCCACCAGGCGGCGGCGATCAGGGCGATCGTCGTCTCGCCGTCGCGGTTGGCGCCGAGCGCGGTGATCGCGCCGAGCGCGGTCGCCTCGGCGGCGGTGATGAAGACGCTGACGCGGAGCAGGTCGGTGTAGGGCATCGCTTTAGGTGGTCGATTCCCCTGGTTCCGCCAACCACCTGAGGATCGCCAGCCAGCCGTCGAGGCCGCCGACGGTCACGTCGCACTCTTCGGCCAGCTCGGCCGGCCCCTCCGCCGAGAGCACGCCGACGCAGACCGCCGCCGCCAGTCGCCCTTCCTCCTGCAGCTCGCGCAAACGGCGGAAGGCGTCGAGGTCGGTGCGGTCGTCGCCGGCGTAGGTGGCCCGGTCAAGCTGTGCGTCGGCGAGCAGGGAAGCGACGGCGCCGTCCTTGCCGCCGCCGCCCGCCGGCCGCAGCTCCAGCACCTTGCGTCCCCAGCGCGGTTCCAGCCCCGCTTTGCCGGCCTCATTGGCGATCTCGTGCGCCCGGCTCTCCGCCGCCGCTTCGTCCTCGCTGCCGCGCCAGTGCAGCGCCTGGATCGGCCCCTTGTCCTCCTGCCGCAGGCCTGCGGCATCAAAACGCTCGCCGCTGATCGTGGCGAGGAACTCCGCCGCTTCCCCCTCACGCCCGGCGATCGAGGGGTCCGGCCGCGACGCCTCCTCACCCGGCATCAGCAGCTCGAGCCCGTGGTTGCCGGCGTAGGCG
>JALYWY010000048.1 GCA_030852475.1 Actinomycetota bacterium
CTTCAGCGCCGGCCCGACCCCGGCCCACAGCGACGACCCGCTGGCCTACCGGATCACCGCCGAGAACAGCGGCGGCTCCCCGGCCTACGACGTCGAAGTGACCGACACCCCGGATGCGGCGCTGACCAACGTCCAGCCCGTACCGCAGGCAGGCGTCACCGTCCTCGACCCGTGGACTGCCGGCGACCCGAAAATGGCGTGGCGGATCGACGGTCCGATCGCCGCCGAAGGCGGCAAAGTGACGCTGGAATACACCGCGGACTTCGTCCCGGCGAGCCAGCTCCACGACGGCCAGCAGGTCCCGAACACGGCCAAAATCCCGCACTACTTCGGGGTGCCGAAAGCGACCCGCGACGCCAACCCGAGCCACGCCTACCGCGACTACACGAACGGCGGCGAAGACAGCACCGAAGCGGTGCTCGACTTCCCGACGCTTCAGCTCGCGAAGACGACCGGCCTCGCCGGCAACCCGGAGACGGGCAACGCCGAAGTCCTGCAGGAATTCCCCTGGCGGATCGTCGTCACCAACACCTCGCCCACCGCCGGGGCCAAAGACATCCACGTCCACGACATCCTGCCCCCGAACTGGAAATACGAGAGCGGCTCGACCACCGGCGCGGCGGAGCCGGTCGTGAACATGGTTTCCGGCAGCGAGCAGCTGCAGTGGACCGTGCCCGCCCTCGGCCCTGAACAGAGCGCGGTCATCGCCTTCCGGGCGACCCCCCAGCTCGGCGCGAAGACCGACCCCGGCACCGGCGACAAAGCCAACGTCAACACCGCGGTCGTCCTCAGCGCGAAAGACGAAGCGGGCGACACCGGAAACGAAGAAGGGCCCTACGAGACCGGTCCCGACAGCGCGACGGCGACCCTCGTGGTCCCGCAGCTGACGATCTCGAAGACCCCCGACGCGGGCACCGCCGTCGCCGGCGCGGAATCGTCGTTCGGGATCACGATCGAGAACACCGGTAACGCAACGGCGCGGAACCTCGACGTCGAAGACGTCCTCCCGGCCGGTCTCACCTACACCGCCGGCAGCGCTACCGCGTCCCCGGCCACCGGCTTCTCCGAGACCTCGGTCGAAGCTGGCCCCGGAAGCGGCGAGACGACCGTCCACTGGGCGATCGCCAGCCTCGCCGCGAAAGGGAAAGTGACGATCACCGTGCCGGTCACGCTCGGCAAAAACCTGGCGAAAGGCGCGACGCTGACCAACAGCGCCAACATCACCTCCGACGAGCTGCCGGATCCGGTCGAAGACGAAGGCAGCCTGGTCGTCGGCACCGAAGCGGACATGTCGATCGAGAAGACCGGCGACGCGACCTACACCGCCGGTGAGGAATACACCTGGCACCTGCGGGTCCGCAACCTCGGCCCCTCCGACGCCCAGAACGTCGTCGTCACCGATCCGCTGCCGGCCGGGACGAGCTTCGTCTCGGCGGACGCGCCCTGCACCGAGGAATCGGGCGAAGTCAAATGCGCGCTCGGCTTCGCCGAAGCCGGTTTCGACCAGACCTACGACGTGACGGTGGAGGTCGACTCCGCGACCGAAACCTCGCCGCTCGACAACACGGCGACGGTCGAAACCGACACCGCTGACTCCGAACCCGAAAACGACAAATCGACCTTCGGGCCGAGCTCGAGCCCGCTGGCCGACGTCACGGTGGTGAAGACCGCCGACCCGACGGCGATCCTGCGCAAACAGGAGACCACGTTCACGATGGTCGTCAGCAACGCCGGTCCCTCCACCGCCCACGACGTGACGCTGGAGGACGTCCTGCCGGCCGGCCTGGCCTTCGTCTCCACCGACGAACCGCCCTGCGCGGAGGCGAGCGGCACGGTCACCTGCGAACTCGGCGACATGGCCGCCAACGCGGAAGAGACCGTCCACATCACCGTCCGCGGTGCCGTCGACGGCACCTTCGTGAACACGGCGACGGTGACCACGACCACGCCTGAGCCCGAAGTCCACGACCCGAACTCAGACGAAGCCGAAGTCGAAGTCGCCCCCGTCGCCGACCTGGCGATCGAAAAGACCGCCCCGGCGACGGTGGCGGCCGACGGGCAGCTGACCTGGACGCTGAAAGCGACCAACAACGGCGAAAACGACGCCACCGGCGTGACGATCACCGATCCGCTGCCGGCGGGCGTGGTCTTCGACTCCGCTGACGCGGGCTGCACCCTGGCTTCGGGCACGGTGACCTGCCTGGTCGGCGACCTCGCGGCCGGCGCTTCGACCGAACGGACGATCACCGTGACCGTCCCGCGGGCGCTCGCTGAGACGACCGTCGTCAACGGCGCCAAAGTCAAAGGCGACCAGGCCGACGACGAACCCAACAACGACGAAGACTCGGCCGAAACCACGGTCGGGCCCTCGGCCGACGTGACGGTGGTGAAGACCGCCGACCCGACGGCGATCCTGCGCAAACAGGAGACCGCGTTCACGATGGTCGTCAGCAACGCCGGTCCCTCCGTCGCCAAAGAAGTGAAACTGGAGGACGTGCTGCCGACCGGGCTGGCCTTCGTCTCCACCGACGAACCGCCCTGCGCGGAGGCCGGCGGCACGGTCACCTGCGAACTCGGCGACATCGCGGCGAACGGGCAGCAGACCGTCCACATCACGGTCAAAGGCTCCGTCAACGGCACCTTCGAGAACACCGCGACGGTGACCACGACCACGCCCGAGCCCGAAAACGACAACCCCAACTCCGACGAAGTCGAAGTCGAAGTCGGTCCGGTCGCCGACCTGGCGATCGAAAAGACCGGCCCGGCGACGGTTGCCGCCGACGGGCAGCTGACCTGGACGCTGAAAGCGACCAACAACGGCGAAAACGACGCCACCGGCGTGACGATCACCGATCCGCTGCCGACCGGGGTCGTCTATTCGTCGGCTGACGCGGGTTGCTCGCTGGCGGGCGCCACCGTCACCTGCCTCGTCGGCGAACTCAAAGTCGGCGAATCGACCGAACGGACGATCACCGTGACCGTCCCGCGGGCACTCGCCGATACGACCGTCGTCAACGGCGCCAAAGTCAAAGGCGATCAGGCCGACGACGAACCCGCCAACGACGAAGACTCGGCCGAAACCACGGTCGGGCCCTCGGCCGATCTCTCGATCGTCAAGACCGGCCCGAACCGGGTCAACGCCAACGGCACGATGACCTGGACGCTCGCGGTGAGCAACGCGGGCCCCTCCACCGCCACCGGGGTGAAAGTCGCCGACCAGCTGCCGAACGGCGTGCAGCTCGTCTCCGCCACCCCGACCCAGGGCTCCTGCGCCGGCGCGATCGAGTGCCAGCTGGGGACGCTGCCCAGCGGCGGCTCGGCGCAGATCCAGGTGGTGGCCCACGTGCCCACCGCCCTGGAGGGAACGACCCTCGTCAACAAAGCGGCGGTAGTCGGCGAACAGCCCGACCCGAACCCGGGCAACAACGAATCCAGCACGACGACGGTGGTCGACCCGCCGGCGCCGAGCGACTACGACCTCTCGATCTCCAAGCAGGTCGTCGGGTCGGCGCAGCCCGGCCTCGGCGACACGGTCTCCTACGAGATCGTCGTCGCCAACCGCGGACCGGCTACGGCGACCGGGGTGAAGATCGTCGACACCCTCCCGGCCTCGCTCGAGTACGTCGCGGCGAAACTGCCGGGCGGCAAATGCGCGGTCAAAGGCTCGGTCGTCACCTGCCAGCTCCCCTCGCTCGCCAAAGGCGCCGAGGCACGGGCCACGGTGACGGCGCGGGTGATGCAGACCGGCACGATCCGCAACACCGCCACCGTCTCGGCGGCGGTCGCCGACGCGGACCCGAACAACAACAGCTCGACGGCGAAGGTGAAGTCAACCCTGGAGCCGGCAAAGCTGAAGGTGACCAAGAAGCGGATCGGCAGCGGCACGGTCGAGGCGGGCGAGAAGATCCGCTTCAAGATCGTCGTTCGCAACGTCAGCCGCAACGTCGCCTCTGACGTCGTCGTCTGCGACCGCCTGCCTTCGGCGATGAGCTTCGCCTCGCTCGCCGGAGCCAAGCTCCAGGGCGGCGACGCCTGCTGGACGCTCGACGTCCTGCCCGGTGGCGCCAAGGAGACGTTCCACCTGGCGGCGCGGATGGAGGGCGGCCACGGCGGCGGAGTCGTCCGCAACGTCGCCTACGTCAAGGGCGACAACGCGCCGAAACGTCGAGGCGTCGCCGGCGTCCGCGTCGAGAACGACGGGGCGGGACGTGAGGGTGGCGTCACCGGCTAAGCGGGCCGCGGCGCTGCTGATCGTCGTCGCGGCGCTGGCCGGCTCCCCCAGCCAGGCCGGCGCCGCGGTCGGCGGCCCGACGGCAAAGAGAGCCTGGACCGCCAAGATCGTCTACCCGACGGTGGCGCGGGTCGCGCCGCGGGCACAGGCCCGACGCATCGCCCGGGTCGGCACCTCCGCCGCCTGGAACGACGGCCCGGTCGCCCTGCTGGTGCTGAGGGCCCACCGCGACCGTGACGATCGTCTCTGGCTGCGGGTGCGGCTGCCGGAACGGCCGAACGGCCGCTCCGGCTGGATCGACGCTGACTTCACGCGGTTGCGCGAGACCCCCTGGCGGATCGTCATCGACCGCAGCTCTCGCCGCGCCACCGCCTTCCGCGCCGGCCGCCGCGTGCGCAGCTGGCGGGTCGTCGTCGGCAAGTCGTCGACCCCCACCCCCCGCGGCCTCTTCGCGGTCTACGAGCGGGTGCGGCAACCGCGCGGCTCCGTCCTCGGCCCCTTCGCCCTGCAACTGACCGCGCACTCCAACACGCTGCTCAACTACGGCGGCGGCCCCGGCCGGGTCGCCCTCCACGGCCGCAGCGGCCCCCTCCTCTCCGACCCGCTCGGCTCGGCCGCCTCCCACGGCTGCATCCGCATGCAAAACCGGATAGTGCGCTGGCTCGCCAAGCGGACGCTGCCGGGAACGCCGGTGCAGATCCGCTAGCTCGCTGCCCCGGCCTCTATCCTGACTGCGCTTGCAGTTCTCGATTCCGAAGCCAGGGAGGTTTCACTTGAAGACTGAAGGGAGCCGCCGCGCTACGGCGGCGATCGTAATCGCAGCCCTTGCGCTGTGCGCGTCCCTCGGCGGGTCCGCCGTCGCCGACGGGGTGAAGAAGCTGATCGGCGCAGGTGACATCAAGAAAGACGCGATCCGCTCCAAACACGTCAAGGACGGCAGCCTGAACGCACGGGACTTCAAGCCGGGCGTGCTGCTGGCCGGGGTTCCCGGCCCTCGTGGAGTGGCCGGTCCGCCCGGCCCGAAAGGCGAGACCGGACCCACCGGCCCCCAGGGATCCCAAGGTCCCCAGGGCGAGTGGCCCGGGGAAGCGACCCCGTTCGCGATCCCGATGGGCAACTACACCTATGACGCGTTCGCCGGGCTCGGCGACTTCAAGCTCCTCGCCGGCTGCGTCGGAGGCGACTTCTCCTCGGGCTACACCTGGGAAGGCGGCGCGGGAGCCCCGGCCTCGGTCGAGCTGTTCCAGACGCGCCGCCACCGTGCGCTCGGGTCGGAAAAACAAGATGACTTCGACACCTACCAGGTCATCAACAACGGCGCCGGCGCCAGCAGCGGAGCGATCTCGGGGAACTACCGCTGGGACTTCGAGGCGAGCAGCGCGACCGGCGCGATCTCGGGGACCGTCTGGCTCTACGGCGACGACGCCAGCAATTGCCGGATGGCGGCCCGCGGCTGGATCGAAGGCGACGCGACCGTCTTGCGTTAACGCGAGAGGACGCGGCATTCGAGAGGGGCGGCGCGAGAGCGTCGTCCCTCCGCCTCAACCAAGGCTTTTTCTACTCCCAAGCGGGTAAAGGGCTTGGGCAATGGAGGCGAGCGCCCGGGCGGAACCCGCTTCAGGAGGAGGACTAGATCTGCGCGAACGGGCGCGGGAGCACCCGACGGCTGCCGCCTTCGGCGTGATCGGCCTGATCGTCCTCGTCCTGATCGCGGCCTACAGCCTCCACGACGTCGCCCAGGCCTCGCTCAACGGGCTGACGCTGGGGACGATCTACGCGCTCGGGGCGGTCGGGCTGACGCTCGTCTACGGGATCCTCCGCCTGGTCAACTTCGCCCACGGCGACTTCCTCGCCTTCGGCGCCTACATGGCCTTCCTGGTCAACGTCACCTGGGGGCTGCCGCTGGCGGCGGCGATCGTCTTCGCGATGGCGGCGACCGCGGTGCTCGGCCTGCTGTCAGAGCGACTGATGTGGGCGCCGATGCGCAAGAAGGGCGCCGGCTTCCTGCAGCTGCTGCTGATGTCGATCGGGCTCGCCTTCGTGATCCGCTCGGTGATCCAGTGGTTCTGGGGAACCGAGATCCGCACCCTCGACGTCAACGTCGTCGACAGCGTCTCCTTCCTCGGCCTGCGGATCGGCCAGACCGAGCTGATGGTGGTGATCGTCGGCATCGCCGTGCTCGCCGCGGTCGCGGCGATCGTCCGCTTCACGATGCTCGGCAAGCGGATGCGGGCGCTCTCCGACGACATCTCGCTGTCCGAGGTCGCCGGGATCGACACCCGCCGCGTCATCCTCTACACCTGGCTCTTCGCCGGCGCGCTCGCCGGCCTCGCCGGGGCGCTCGCCGGGGCGCTGACCAACCTGCGGCCGGAGCTCGGCTTCGAGCTGCTGCTGCCGATCTTCGCCGCGGTGATCCTCGGCGGCATCGGCAACCCCTTCGGCGCCCTGGTCGCCGGGCTCGTGCTCGGCGTCGTGATCGAGCTCTCGACCCTCGTCGTCGAGCCGCGCTGGAAGGTGACCTTCGGCTTCATCGCCCTGATCATCGCCCTGATCATCCGCCCGCAGGGCATCTTCGGAAGGGCGAAAGGCGTATGACCGAGCTGCTGCCGCTCGCGGTCTCGTTCGAGGCCTTCACCGACGTCGGCTTCTGGAGCGGCGTCCTCGTCACCGCCGGGATCTACGCCGTGGTGGCGCTGGGCCTGCAGCTGAACGTCGGCTACACCGGGATCGTCAACTTCGGCCAGGCCGGCTTCATGGCCGTCGGCGGCTACACGATGGCGATCCTCGTGCTCGAGGCCGGGATCTCGTTCTGGCTGGCGATGCCGCTCGCGGTCCTGGTGACGATGGCCTTCGGGGTCCTGATCGGGCTGCCCTCGCTGCGCCTGCGGGCCGACTACTTCGCGATCGTCACCCTGGCGATGGCCGAGGTGGTGCGGCTCTCGGCCCAGAACGCGCAGGGTCTGACCGGCGGCAACAAAGGCCTCTATTGCAACTTCGAAGGGGTCGAGCAGACCTGCTTCGACGAAGCCTGGAAATCGGTCGCGAACCCCTTCCTCGACTGGGTCGAGGGCTTCTGGCCCGACGTCGACCCGCTGTTCCCGCTGCTGCTCGTCGTCTGGACGACGGTGATCGTCGGGATCGTCGTCCTCAACTACATCCAGCGCACGCCCTGGGGCCGGGTCCTGAGGGCGATCCGCGAGGACGAGGACGCCGCCAGCGCGCTGGGCAAGAACACCCTCCTCTACAAGCTGCAGTCGCTGGCGATCTCGGCCATGCTCGGCGCCCTCTCCGGCTTCTTCCTGGCCCTCTTCCTGACCACGATCCAGCCCGACGACTACGAGCCGATCGTGACCTTCTACGCCTTCGGCGTGCTCGTGCTCGGGGGGCTCGCCAGCTACGGCGGCGTCGCCGTCGGCGCGATCCTCCTCTGGACCCTGCTGGAAGGGATGCGCTTCGTCGAGCTGCCGATCACCGAGGAGCGCACGGCGGCCCTGCGCTTCGCCCTCGTCGGCCTCGTCCTGATCCTGTTGATGGCCTTCCGGCCGCAGGGCCTCTTCGGCAAGAAGGAGGAGATGGTCCTTGGACGCTGAGGCCGGCAACGGGCGGGCGCTGCTCGAGGTCGAGGGCGTGGTCAAGCGCTTCGGCGGCATCCACGCGGTCGACGGGGCCGGCTTCACGGTCGGCGCGGAGTCGGTGACGGCGCTGATCGGGCCAAACGGAGCCGGCAAGACGACGCTGTTCAACCTCGTCACCGGGTTCGAGCGCGCCGACCGCGGCTCGGTCCGCTTCGACGGCGAGGAGGTGGCGCGCCAGCCGGCCTACGCGATCGCGCGGCGCGGCATGGTCCGGACCTTCCAGCTGACCCGGGCGCTGGCGGCGATGCCGGTGCTCGACAACATGATGCTGGCGGCGCCCGGGCAGCCGGGCGAGCGGCTGCGCAACGTGCTGCTGCGGCCGCGGGCGGTGCGCGCCCGCGAGCGCGAGGTGCGCGAGCAGGCGGAGGAGCTGCTCGAGGTGTTCGGGCTGCGCGAGAAGGCCGGCGACTACGCCGGCACCCTCTCCGGCGGTCAGCGCAAGCTGCTGGAGCTGGCGCGGGCGCTGATGGCGCGGCCGCGGATGCTGCTGCTCGACGAGCCGATGGCGGGGATCAACCCGACCCTGGGCCGGCGCCTGCTCGACCACATCCAGCGCCTGCGCAGCGAGGAGGGAATGACCTTCCTCTTCGTCGAGCACGACATGGAGGTGGTGATGAACCACTCCGACCGCGTCGTCGTGATGGCGGAGGGACGGGTGATCGCCGAGGGCGAGCCGCACGAGGTGCGC